>MVZB01000113.1 GCA_002068205.1 candidate division BRC1 bacterium ADurb.BinA292 | reverse complement strand
CCGGCGGGGCTTCGTCGCGGCCTTGATCCGCTGCCGCTTTCCACCGGAGTGGGCGGGCAGCCGTCTTCGGATCGGCAAAGGGCGGATTTGGGCGATCTGGACCGCATGGCGCAAGCCTATGCCGAGCTGAAAGCGGAATGCGCCGCGGCGGACGTGGGACTTGCGATCTTTGTCGCACCGGATGGGCAACACGGCGGCGGAGAGCGGGACCCCGCCCTGAATCGGTTGGCGGATCTCGGCCTGCCGGTGTGGGATGCGGCCGCAATGCCGGACGATTCGGCGGGAGATCCGCCCTCACCCAACACGACGCGGTCGCGGGACCGATCGGAAGATCCATGCCTCGACATCGAAGGGCATGCGCGGCTGGCGGAATCCCTCGCGCCGCCGATGCGGTCGTGGCTCGAGGCCTTGTAGGAGCGGCCGGAGCGGAGCGTCAGGCGGTCAAAAACGCAAGCTTTTGCAGATCCTGTCTGGGCGTGCGGCGGGAAAGATTCAGCAGTTCGATGCCCACGACTTGGCGTCGGCCCTCCAGCCCGGTCAAGCTAAATCACCACATGCCGCGCGCCGAGGACGTTGGGCAGCGCGCGCAGGCATTCCAGGACGTGGTTCGGAATCGGCTGGTCGGTGTTGATCACGGTCAGCGCGTCGCCGCCCGGCGCGACGCGGCCCCAGTTCATCGACGCGATGTTGATCTTGTGCTCGCCCAGGCAGGTGCCCACCGAGCCGATGATGCCGGGGACGTCGACGTTTTCGATGATCAGCATGTGGCCCTCGGGGATGGCGTCGATCCGCTTTTCATTGAAAATCACGAAGCGCGGCTGGCGGGCGTGGTTCAGCGCGCCGCTGAGCGTGTTCACCTCGCCCTTCTCGTCGGTCGTGCGCACCGTCACCAGCCCGGCGTAGACGTCGTCGGACTCGTCGATGCGGGTCTCGATGATCCGGATCCCCAACTGGCGGGCGATGTGCAGCGCGTTGACGGCGTTGACCGGCTCGCTGAAGCTGTACTGCAGGAATCCGCGGACGAGCTCGGTCGTCAGCGGCGTCGGCGGGTGCTTGGCCTTGGCGCCGCTGTAGGTGATGTCGAGTTCCTTGACGGGCGCCTGGGCGTATTGCGAGCAGAACCGGCCGATGCGCAGGCAGAGGTCCATCGCCGGGCCGATCGCCTCGTAGGTCTTCGGGTCGACCGTGGGGGCGTTGACGGCGTTGCGCACGACGCCGCCGGCGAGCGCCTCGCGGATCTGCACCGCGATATCGCGCGAGACCTTCTCCTGCGCCTCGTTGGTCGAGGCGGCCAGGTGCGGCGTCAGCACGATGTTGGGGAGCGTGCGCAGGATCCGCCCCGCCGCCAGCGCCTCGTACAGGTCGTCCTCGTTGACGATGCCGCCGCGCGCGCAGTTGATCAACAGCGCGGTCGGCTTCATCAACGCCAGCCGCTCGGCGTTGATCAGGTTGCGCGTCTCATTGTTAAGCGGGCAGTGGATCGTGATGAAGTCGGCCTCGCGGCAGATCGTGTCGACGTCGGCCGGTTCGATCCCCAGCTTGTGCGCCTGGTCGTGCGTGAGGAACGGGTCAAACGTCAGGACGCGCATCTCGAAGGCGCGCATGCGTTCGGCGACGACGCGGCCGATCTTGCCCAGGCCGATGACGCCGAGCGTCTTGCCGCTCAGCTCGACGCCGACGATGTCCTTCTTGGCCCACTGGCCCTCCTTCATCGTGCGGTCGGCGTAGGCGGTTCGCCGGGCGAGCGTCATCATCATCGCGATCGTGTGTTCGGCGGTCGAGATCGTGTTGGCCCCCGGCGTGTTCATCACGATAATGCCGCGCTCGGTGGCGGCGTCGATGTCGACGTTGTCGACCCCCGCGCCGGCGCGGCCGATGATCTTGAGCCTGCCCGGCCGGGCGAGCGTTTCGCGCGTCACGCGGGTCCGGCTGCGGATCACCAGCGCGTCATACTGGCCGATCTCCTCGGCGAGCGCGTCCATCGTGATGTCGGGCTTGTATACCGTCTCAAAATCAGCGTGGCCTTCGAAGTTGGCCAGGCCCTCGCTCGACATTTTGTCGCTGATCAGAATACGCATCGCCATGGATTGAACGGCCTCCAAAGTTGACGGGGAGCCGGGCAAGCCGCCCGGCCGTGGCTGCGGCGAGGGGCGCGCCCAGGGTTCCCCCCCTTGCCGCAAATGGATACCGTATCGCGCGGCCGGGCCAGATGCAAGGCTTCCGGGTCCGGAGATCAGG
Organism: candidate division BRC1 bacterium ADurb.BinA292; assembly: GCA_002068205.1. GTDB lineage: Bacteria > Sumerlaeota > Sumerlaeia > MVZB01 > MVZB01 > MVZB01. The sequence continues at coordinate 7,736 of MVZB01000113.1, read as the reverse complement.
ATCGGGATCGGGATCGGGATCGGGATCGGGATCGCAATCGGGGTCCGAATCGAATCCCGCCCTACCCCCCACGCCCTCGAGATCGCGCATGGCGCGGCGGGCGGGTTTGCGGCACAATGGCGTCATGCAGATCGACGCCGAATTCCTTTGCGCGTGGTGCGGCGAGCCCAACCCGACGACCGTCGACGCCAGCGCCGGCGCGCGCCAGGCCTACACCGAGGATTGCCAGGTCTGCTGCCGCCCCAACCGGCTGACCGTCACCCTCTCGGCCGACGGCGATGAAGCCTGGATCGACGCGGATCAGGAATAGATAGACAGGGCGCGCGTCACGCGCTCCCGGGGCGGGGACGCCATTGAGGCGGCGCGCCTCGCTTCGCGGGTTCGACCGAATTGCTTGACTCGGACCGGGGGGCTGCTACGATAGGGATTCGTCTGCTGTGCGCCCGTAGCTCAGCTGGATAGAGCGCGTGCCTCCGGAGCACGAGGTCACAGGTTCGAATCCTGTCGGGCGTACCAGAAAATAAAGGACTTACGCAACATCGGCCACCTTCGCGGTGGCCTTTTTCGTGGGGTCAGCCTTAGCACCTAGGTCGCTTTTACCGCCGCGATGATTTCCTGAACCGCCTTCTTGCCGTCGTTGAAGAACATCACGGTGTTGTCGGCCGCGAAGAGCGGGTTGGGGATGCCGGCATAGCCGGGGCTCAGGCTGCGCTTGACCACGACGACCTGGCGCGCCTTGTCGGCGTCGATGATTGGCATGCCGGCGATGGGGCTGTTGCCGTCGGCGCGCGCCAGCGGATTGACCACGTCGTTCGCCCCCAGCACGATCGCGACGTCCACCTGCGCCATCTCGGGGTTGATGTCGTCCATTTCGCGCAGTTTTTCGTAGGGGACGTTGGCCTCGGCCAGCAGCACGTTCATGTGGCCCGGCATGCGCCCGGCGACGGGATGGATCGCATACTCGACGTTGATGCCGCGGCTCTCGAGCAGATTGGCCAGGTCACGCACGGCATACTGCGCCTGCGCGACCGCCATGCCGTAGCCGGGGATGAACACCACGCGGCGGGCATCCTCCAGCATCATCGCCAGTTCCTCGGCCGTCGTCGCCTTGACCTTGCCCTCGTAGATGTCGTCGGCTTTGGGGGCGCTCGATTCGCCGCCGAACTTCGCGAACAGCACGTTGGGCAGCGAACGGTTCATCGCCTTGCACATGATCGCCGTCAGGATCAGGCCCGACGCCCCCACCAGCGAACCGGAGATAATCAGCACGCTGTTAGAGAGCACGAAGCCGGTCGCGGCCGCCGCCACGCCCGAGTACGAGTTGAGCAGGGCAATCACGACCGGCATGTCGGCGCCGCCGATCGGCACGACCAGCAGCACGCCCAGCACGGCGGCCACCAGCACGAGCAGCCAGTAGACCCCGATCGCCGGCGGCTGGGCGACGATGATCCAGCCCAGCGCCACGCAGAGCAGCACCAGCACCATATTCACCAGTTGAACGCCGGGAAAGCCCTGCCAGTTTTCGCCCGGCAGGCCCTGCAGCTTCCAGAACGCGACGAGCGAGCCCCAGAACGTCACCGAGCCGACGACGCCCGAGGCGGCCGTGGCGATCGTGAATTGCAGCGTGAAGCCGGCGGGGACTTCGGCCTGCAGCGCCAGCGCCGTGGCGGCCACCAGGAACGACGCCGCGCCGCCGAAACCGTTGAGCAGCGCCACCATCTGGGGCATCGCCGTCATCTGCACCTTGAGGGCCAGGACGAGGCCGATCACCCCGCCGATCGCCAGGCCGACGAAGATCCAGCCCCAACTGATGATGCCGCCGCCGGCGAGCGTGGCGACGATCGCCAGCAGCATCCCCAGGGCGCCCAGCAGGTTGCCGCGCGGGGCGCTGCGCGGGTGCGCCAGCCCCTTCAACCCCAGGATGAACAGGACCGCCACGATCAGATAGGCGAGATTTTGCCAGGTTGCGCTCAAGGTCAGCGTTTCCTCCGGAACATCGCCAGCATGCGGTGGGTGACGAGGAATCCGCCGACGACATTGATCGTCGCCAGAATGATCGCCAGCACGCCGAGCAGCGTCGTCAGCCAGGTGTGACCCATGCCGGCGGCGATGAGCGCGCCGATCAGCGTGATGCCCGAGATCGCGTTGGACCCCGACATCAGCGGCGTGTGCAGCGTCGGCGGGACCTTGGTGATGACTTCAAAGCCGACGAAAATCGCCAGCACGAAGATCGTCAGCGCGGCGATGAAGCCTTCCATCGGATCAGCCCTCCTTCGGCGCGGCGGGGGTCTGCGTGGCCGGTTGCGCGAGGGGCGCCTCGCCCAGCGCCTCCAGTACGCGCGGATGCACGACGCGGCCGTCGCGCGCGATAATCGTCTCGCGCACGATCGGGTCGTCATCGTCGAGCTTCAGTTCGCCCTGCCGGACCAGGTGCGCCAGGCAGGTGGCGACATTGCGGCCGTACATCATGCTGGCGTCGTGGGGACCGTCGCCGGCAGGTTCAGCGGGCCGATGATCCGCACGCCCCGGTGGGCGATTTCCTCGCCCGGCCGGGTCAGCTCGCAGTTGCCGCCGCCGGGCGCCGCCAGATCGACGATCACCGAGCCGGGCGCCATCTGTTCGACCATCTCGCGCGTGATCAGCCGCGGCGCCGGTTTGCCGGGGATCGCGGCCGTCGTCACCACCACGTCGCTGGCGGTCACTTCCTTCGCCATCAGCTCGCGCTGGCGGCGGTAGAAATCCTCGTCCATCGCCCTGGCGTAGCCTCCCTGGCCCTCGGCGTCGGCCGTCGTCAGCGGTAGTTCCACGAAGACCGCCCCGAGGCTTTCGACCTGTTCGCGGGCGGCGGGGCGCACGTCGTAACCGCGCACGACCGCCCCCAGCCGCCGCGCCGTGGCGATCGCTTGCAGGCCGGCCACGCCGGCGCCGATCACGAACACGCGCGCCGGCTTGATCGTGCCGGCCGCCGTCGTCAGCATCGGGAACATGCGCGGCAGCGCCGCCGCCGCCAGCAGCACCGCCTTGTAGCCGGCGACGGTCGCCATCGAGCTGAGGACGTCCATCGACTGCGCCCGCGTGATGCGCGGCATCAGCTCCAGCGCCAGCGCCGTCACGCCGCGCGCCGCCAGCTCGCGCGCCGCCTCGGGCCGGCCCAGCGGATCATGCATGCCGACAATCAGTTGCCCCGGCCGCATCCGCGCCAGGTCGGCGCGCCCTGCTTCCGGGTTGGCTCCAAGCGCCAGCACCTGCGCAATGATGTCGGCCTCGCGGAATAGTTCGTCGCGGCCGGCGACCACGCGCGCGCCGGCGGCTTCCCACGCCGCGTCCGGAAAACCCGCCCGGTCGCCGGCGCCGGCCTCGAGCGCCACGCTCAGGCCCGCCTTGGCCAGCATCGGCAGCACGGCGGGCGTCAGGGCCACGCGCGTTTCGTCGGCCAGAGTCTCCCGGGGAACCCCGACAATCATCGTCTGCTCCTGATGGCCGTTTGCCGCTCGTCGCGCGGCGTGCCCGCCCGGCGCCTGGATCGGATGCGCCGGCCCGCGGGAATCGAGACTCGCCTGGGCGAGCGTTGCGTTGCGGCGGCCCCCGCGGCAGTTCAGTGATTCGCAGCCGGGATTCTATACGGAGCCGTCGCGTTATTCAACCGCATCCCGCCCGGCGCGGCGGAGCCGAAGCCAGTGACGTTGGCCCCTGGAACCGACCGTGGGAGTCGATACCGATTCCGAAACCCACTTCTCCGCGGTCGGCAAGCCAGGCGACTCCCCGCGGCGATTGAAGAATCGGCGCGGGTCTTTTAGAGTGGTCGGCGCGTTGCGGCCTCCGCCCGGCTTGATTTCTCCGTTCCCGATTGCCCATGTCCCGCGTCATCGTCATGCTCCCCACCTACAACGAGGCGGAAAACATCGAGCCGCTGCTGGACGCGCTGCTCGCCCTCGAACCGCGGGTCGAAATCCTCGTCGTCGACGACGATTCGCCCGACAAGACCTGGCTGCTCGTCCAGCGCCGCGCCGCCGAGGAGCCCCGCCTGCATCTGCTCTACCGCAAGACCGACCGCGGCCGCGGCAAGGCCGGCGTCGCCGGCATGCGCAAAGCCCTCGAACTGGGCGCCGACGCCGTGATCGAAATGGATGCGGACTGGTCGCACGACCCGCGCTACATCCCGCGCATGATCGCGGCGGCCGAGCGCACCGGCGCCGCCATCGTCATCGGCTCGCGCCGGGTCGACGGCGGCGGCGAGGCCGGCCGCCACCCGCTGCGCGCGATCATCACCTGGGCCGCCAATGCCTATATCCGCCTGCTGCTGGAGTTCCCCGTCCGCGACACGACGACCGGCTACCGCTACTACACCCGCGCCTGCCTGGAGGCGATGCCGTGGGAGGCGATCCGCGCCGAGGGGCCGGAGATCCTGCAGGAGCTAATGCTGGCGGCCGACGCCCGCGGGTTTCGCATGGTCGAAATTCCGATCCGGTTCGTCGACCGGCGCGCCGGCCGCTCCAATTTCAATCTGCGCATCATGCTGCGCTCGCTGGGCTCGATCGTCCGGCTCTGGCTGCGTCCCGGCGCGCTGGTGCCCGAGGGCTCCGATCTGGCGCGCAGGCGGCGGCAACGACGCCGACGTCGGCTCCGTGCCGCCGGCCCCCGCCCCCGCCGCGACCGTCCCCATCCGTCCCCTGGCGTTTCCCTGGCCGCGACGGCGCAAGGCGCAGGATGAGCTCATCCGCGTCGACGCCCGGGTGCTGCAGCGCCGGCGGCTGATCGACGCCCCCCGCCTGCGGGCGGGGCTCGACACGCTGGAGCCGGCCGCGCGCTGGCTGGCCCGGCCGGCCGGATATCTCTATGGGCTCGGCCGCAGCGTCCATCGCGCGGCGCGCATCTGGCGCCCCGGCGGCCGCAAGGCGCTCCCCGTGCCGGTGATCTGTGTCGGCAACCTGACCGTCGGCGGCACCGGCAAGACCCCGTTCGTCCGGTTGATGGCGGAGACGCTCAGCGCGATGGGGCGCCGCCCGGCGATCGTCAGCCGCGGCTATGGCGCGCGGGTTCACCTCAACGGCCCGGTCGTCGTCAGCGACGGCACGCGCGTCTATTCCACGCCCAGCGAGGCGGGCGATGAACCGCGGCTGCTCGCCGAGCAATGCAGCGGCGTGCCGGTGATCATCCATCCCGATCGGGCGGCGGCCGGCCGGCTCGCCATCCAGCAGTTCGATCCCGACGTGATCCTGCTCGACGACGGCTTCCAACACGACCGCCTGGCGCGCGACCTCGATCTGGTGCTGTGGGATCTGCGCGACGACCCCGACCGCACGCCGCTCTTGCCGGCCGGGCGGCTGCGCGAGCGGCCCGGCGCGCTGCGCCGCGCCGATGCAATCATTCTGACCCACGCCGAGTACCTGGCGCCGGAGGAGCGCGAGGGGCGCCGCCAACAAACGGTGGCCGCGCTCAAGCGCCATGCCCCCGCCGTTCCGATTTTCGAGGCCGAAACAGTCGTCGCCGGCTTCCGTCGCCTGAGCGGACGCGTCGGCCCGCACGCCGAGCCGCCGGCCGAAGGCGACGGCCCCTGGCCGTGGACCGGCCGGCCGGTGATCCTGGTCAGCGCCCTGGCCCGGCCGCAGGGGCTGGAGTCGCTGGCGCGCCAGACCGGCGGCCGCGTGGTGCGCCACTTCGCCTATTTCGATCATCACGAGTATGGCCCCGCCGACGTGGATGCGTGGCGCCGCCTGCGCGACGAGGAACAACAGGCCGGGCGCGAGGCGCCGCTGATCCTGACCACCGCCAAGGACGGCGTCAAACTGCAGCATCTGCCGATGTTCGGCCTGCCGGTCATCGTCGTCGAAATCGAGATGCGCGTGCTCGACGCCCCCCGTTGGAACGCGTTCCTGCATGCCCGGCTGAACCCGCATTGAGACTGGAGACCTGACAGGATGATTGAGCGTTACGCCCTGCCCGAGATGCGGGCGCTGTGGAGCGACCAGACCAAGTTTGAGATCTGGCTGCAGGTCGAGCTGCTCGCCTGCGAGGCGTGGGCCCAGCAGGGAGCGATCCCCGCCGAGGCGCTCGCGCAGATCAAGGCGAAAGCCGCCTTCACGCTCGAACGGATCGATGCGATCGAGGCCGAAGTCCATCACGATGTCATTGCGTTCACGACCGCCCTGGCCGAACAGATCGGCGAAGCGGCCCGTTTCGTCCACATGGGGCTGACCTCGACCGACGTCGTCGATACGGCACAGAGCGTCCGCATGGCGCGCAGCTTCGACCTGATCCTGGAGCAGCTCGAGCGGGTGATCGCGGTGCTGGCCCGCCGCGCCGTCGAGTTCAAACACCAGCCGATCATGGGGCGCACGCACGGGATCCACGCCGAGCCGACCAGCCTGGGGCTCAAGTTCGCGCTCTGGCACCAGGAGATGCTGCGCAACCGGCGCCGGCTGCTGGCCGCGAAGGAGACGGTCGCCGTCGGCAAGATCAGCGGCGCCGTCGGCACCTACGCCCACACCGGGCCCGCGATCGAACGCTACGTCTGCGAGAAGCTGGGGCTGCGGCCGGCGCCGATCGCCACGCAGGTGCTCCAGCGCGACCGGCACGCCGAGGCGCTGGCGGCGGTGGCCGTCTGCGGCGCCACGATCGAAAAGATCGCCACCGAAATCCGCAACCTGCAGCGCACCGACATCTATGAGCTGGAGGAGCCGTTCCGCAAGGGCCAGAAGGGCAGCTCGGCGATGCCGCACAAGCGCAACCCGATCGGCTGCGAAAACCTGACGGGCCTGGCCCGCGTGCTGCGCGGCAACCTGGTCGTCGCGCTCGAAAATGTCGCGCTCTGGCACGAACGCGACATCAGCCATTCCTCCGCCGAACGCATCATCCTGCCCGACTCGCTCACGCTGCTGCACTACATGCTGCACCGGCTGGCGGGCATCCTGGAGGGGGCGCAGGCCAAGCCCGATCGCATGGCCGAAAACCTGAACAAGACCGGCGGTCTGATCTACAGCCAGCGCATCCTGCTGGCGCTGATCGACAAGGGCATCTCACGCGAGGACGCCTACCTGATCGTCCAGCGCAACGCGATGCGGACCTGGGAGGACCGCGTCCCGCTGATCGAACATCTGCTGGCAGACGCCGAGGTCGCCGCCCGCTTCACGCGCGAAGAGCTGGAACGCCTGATGAATCCCAACGACTTCCTGAAATACGTCGATGAGATTTATCGCCAGTGCGGGTTGGAGTGAGGCGCGGGGATGGCGGGGGAACGCCGGTACGATCGCGATACCGATACCGATAGCGATTGCGATTGCAGGAGGAAGGGCGGGGATTACGCCTGCCGCGGCTGTTCCACCGCGGCCGCGTCGTCGGGTTCAGGGGTCTCTTCGCCTTCCACGGTCACTTCGCGGCCGGCCAGCTCGTAATACAGCCGCGCGGTGTCCCACGCCGTCAGGTCCCAACTGTACTGCGCCGCGCGGTGCCGCCCGCGATCGATCAGTTCCTGGCGCACCGTGCCGGGAGCCAGCAGCCGGTCGATCGCGCGCCACAGGCTGGCCGATTCATTCGGCTCGAAGTAGAGCGGGGCATTGCCCAGGATTGTGCTCATCGGCTCGCGCCGCGCGCAGAGGACCGGCACGCCGCGGGTCCACATTTTCAGCGGCACGCCACCCGGGACTTCTTCGTGGATGTGGTTCTCTTTCATGATGCCTTTCGCTTGATTCATCGTACCCCAGGAGCTTCCCCGGTGACGGCGGCGGGCCCGTCGAACC
>MVZB01000112.1 GCA_002068205.1 candidate division BRC1 bacterium ADurb.BinA292 | reverse complement strand
TGCGCGCCTTGCGCGAAACCCTGGCCCGGCGCCCCGGCCGCGCGATCGCCCCCCTCTTCGCCCAGCAATCGATCCGCGAAATGACCCGCACCCGCCGCACTCCCCACGCCGTCTTGACCGATGCCACCTTCGGCGCGCTGGCGGCGGGCTGGACCGGACCCGTCGGCGCCGACGCCGACCACCTCAAATCCCCTGAGGACATCGACGCCTGCCTCGCCGCCGGCTTCTCGATGTTCACCTTCGACCCGGGAGCGCATGTCGATCCCGCCGCCGACACCGATTCGCCCGCCGCGCTGGAGCAGAAGCTGGCCGCGCTCCCCTGGGCTGAGCTGGAGAGCTCGCCCGACGACCTGCGGCGCCGGTTCGCCGACCGCCTCTTCGATCTGGGCGATCGCGCGCTGCGCATCGACCCGCTCGAGCTGGCCCGCGCCGCCGCCAAATACGGCCGCGCCGTCGCCCACGTCGCCCGCCTCGCGCGCCACCTCGACAGCCGCCGGCCAGACTACGATCTGGAAATTTCGGTCGATGAGACCGAGACGCCGACCTCCCCCGCCGAACATCTCTATCTCGCGGTCGAACTGGCCCGGCTCGGCGTGCGCTGGGTCAGCCTGGCGCCGCGCTTCGTCGGCCGATTTGAAAAGGGCGTCGATTACCTCGGCGACACGCGCGAACTGGCCGCCCAACTCAGCCTGCACGCCGCCATCGCGCGCGCCGTCGGCGCCGGCCCCGACCGGCCCTACAAGCTCAGCCTCCACTCGGGATCCGACAAATTCAGCGTCTACCCGCTGATCTGCGCCGCGACCGGCGGCCTCGTACACCTCAAGACGGCCGGCACCAGTTACCTGGAGGCGCTGCGCGTGTTCACCACCGCCGAGCCCGACCTTTTCCGCGAAATCCTGGACCTGGGCCGCGCCTGCTACGACGACGACCGCCGCACCTACCATGTCTCGGCCCGGCTGGACCGCGTCCCCGCCGCGGCCGACCTGAACGACGCCGACCTGCCCGCCCTGCTGGACGATTTCGACGCCCGCCAGGTCCTGCACGTGACCTATGGCTCGGCGCTCGACCGTTTCGGCGCGGAAATGCACCAGGCGCTGCGCCGCCACGAAACGGCTTACGAGCAAACCCTCGCGCGCCATTTCGGCCGCCATCTGGAGCCCTTCGCCGCCCACGCCGAATCTTGACCCACTCGTCCACACCCCCCAAAGGTCTTCTTCAAATTCGGCTCTCGGCTCCCGTCCCTCGTCCACGGCTCTCGAAAACAGGCCGTCGGCCAGCGCAACCACCGCCTGGGACCGACGGCATCCCTGGGAGCGACGCCATCGACACGCGGAAGCGTGAGACTTCCCCAAACGGACCGAGGTCGAGACAGCTTTGTGGATCACCGCACCTGGCCAATTCCAGGCTCCTTCCCCTGGGGAAGCTGCTTTGAGAGCCCGCGCCGGCGGGCTTTTTATTGGCCCCCCGGGGCCCCTGACATTTGCACCGGGCCTCGGTCCGGTGACCCGATGCGATAAATCTTTTCAACCGTTTCAACGGTTTCCTGCTCAACTCAGCCAAGCCGTTGTCAGCCCCTCCCACTCGAAAATACGCCGTGCCTTTTCGCTTGTCCTTCTCCGGCCGGCGCGGCCAAGATGGGAGGCCTATGTCCCGTGGCCCCGACGCCGCCTGCCTCCCGGAAGGAGGCCCGATCGTAGCCGGTGGTTGAACGCAGCGATCCCACCGGTTCTTCGGCATCCTCCCCCCGCATCCCGGAGGGATGCCAGATCCGATGACCCGATATCCCCATCCAACCCGAAACTTTTCTATCATTCCATAGCTGACGCCAACCAGGGAGACAGACGATGCAATCAAGTTATCTTGAACAGCTCTTCGGCCTCGACGAGCCGGTCGCCGCCGAAATTCGCGCCGCCGGCGGCAAGGCCCTCGCCGTCCCCTGCGATGTGACCGACGAGGCCGCCCTCCACTCCGCCGTCGCGACGATCCAGTCCCAACTGGGCCCCATCGACATTCTGGTCAACGGCGCCGGCGGCAACAGCCCCAAGGCCACGACGACGCCCGAGCAGTCGTTCTTTGATATCCCGCGCGAGGGCTGGCACGCCGTCGTCAGCCTCAATCTGCTCGGCACGTTGCTGCCGTGTCAGATCGTCGGCCGCGCGATGGCCGAACGCCGTCGCGGCTGCATCATCAACATCACCTCGATGGCCGCCGACCGCCCGCTGACGCGCGTCGGCGGTTACGGCGCCGCCAAAGCCGCCGTCGTCAACTTCACCAAGTGGCTGGCGGTCCACATGGCGAACGAGTATGACCCCGCCATCCGCGTCAATGCCATCTCACCCGGTTTCTTCCTCACCGAACAGAATCGTTATCTGCTGACCGACCGTGAGACGGGCGAAATGACCGCGCGCGGTCGGCTGATCCTGGATCATACCCCCGCCGGCCGTTTGGGCGACGCCCCCGACCTCGCCGCCGCGCTCCTCTGGCTCACCGGCGCCGGCGCCGCCTTCGTCACGGGCGCGGTGATCCCCGTCGACGGCGGCTTCTCGGCCTTCAGCGGGGTATGACCCGCCGTCCCCATCGCGATCAGTCTTACTCGAGAAGCGTCTTTCGTCCCTCGTCCTCGTGATCGCTCCCGACGGCCTTCTCCAACAATTCGGCTCTCGGCTCTCGTCCCTCGTCCTCGGCTCTCGAAAACCCATCGCCATCGGTATCGGTATCGGGATCGGTATCGCCATCGGTATCGCCCCAGCCCCCTCCCGCTCCCGTCCTCACCGCCGCCTTGGCCCGCGGCTCAAAATCACTCCTCGCCTATGCCGCCGCCTGGCCGTAGAATGTTGGCCGAGGCGAGTTTCCGCCGATCATTGACCTTGCGCGACGGCCCCCGGCGCGGGCGCGTCGGCGTGAAGGCGGTTCCCGCTCCTGGTGGTGTATCATCCCTATCCCATCGTCCTGGGGCTGGGCAGCAACATCGGCCCCGGCCGTGAGACGTTTCGCCTCGCCTGCCGCTACCTCGACCGCCTGGGCGTGCGCATCCAGCGCCGCTCGCGCCTCTACTGGACGCGGCCCTGGGGCGTCGGCGGCCAGCCCCCCTTCCAGAATGCGGCCGTCGCCGTCCGCTGGCGGGGCACACCGGAGCGGTTGCTGGATCTGTGCCTGACCGTGGAGCGGGAACTAGGGCGCCGCCGCCGGGAGCGCTGGGGTCCACGGCGCCTCGACCTCGACCTCCTGCTCTTCGGGTCGGTCCGCCGCGACGCACCGGGCCTGACGCTGCCGCACCCGTGGATCGCCCGGCGCGACTTCGTCCTCGCGCCGCTGATCGACCTGCAAGTGCCGCCGCTGCCGGCGATTGCGCCGGCCGGCTGGGGCGCGTTGCTCGCGGCGCTGCCCGCCGGCGAGCGCGCCATCCTGCGCGCCGAACGCTGGCCATGACGCGACCCCGACCGCGCAATCCGGTCAACACGCCGGTTCCCTCACGGCGCGCCGCGCGATCTTCGCCCGCGCCTGATCGCGCTAGACCTGGAGACGACGCATGACGCGAATCCTGATGTTCGGATTGATCCTCGCCGCCGGTTGCGCGCCCGCCCCGGCCGGCGCCGCCGAGCATGGCCGGTTGCTGCTCATCGGCCAGCCGACGCTCTGGCTCGAACCGGGGCCCGGCGAACCCAACGGGCCCCCGATGAACTGGAAGGCCGGCACGGAGTTGACCGTTTTCGCCGACTGCCCGCCCGAGGCGGCCCACGGCGAAACCTGGTTCCAGGTCGGCCAGGATGCCCCGGCCGGCTGGCTGCCCGAGGCCTGCCTCTCCCTTCCCCCGGTCGATTTCGATGAGTCGTCGCTGCGCGCGATCGGTCAGGCGCGCGTCGATCGCACGGCCGGCCTTCCGCCCAATTACGCCCCCGACGACCTGGTCTCGGTCGGCCCGCGCTACGAGCAGGACCGCGATTACAAGCTGCGCGCCGAGGCGGCCGAGGCGCTCGCCGCGATGCTCGCCGCCGCCAAAGCCGACGGCCACACCCTGTATGTCGTCTCCGGCTACCGGCCGTGGAGCGTGCAGCAGACTCTCTACGAACGCAAGGTGAAGGCGGCCGGTCGCGACCAGAAGACCGTGGCCAAGCCCGGCCACAGCGAGCATCAACTGGGAACCGCGGTCGACCTGACCGACGGGAACGAAGAGACGCTGCTGCGCGTCAGTTTCGGCGAGTCGCCCGCCGGGCGCTGGCTGCGCGAACATGCCTGGGAGTTCGGCTTCGCCCAGAGCTACACCGAGCACAACGAGGCGGAAACCGGCTATCAGCCCGAACCGTGGCATTTCCGCTACTGGGGCATCGACCAGGCCCGAACGAAGCACCTGCGCGCGCTCGGCGTGGAGGAGTAGGGGTAGGGGAGCGGCGGATTACTCCCCCGGCGCCCCCCGGCCAGTCCCGTCAGGGACGGCAGACTTCAGCCCGCCACTTCAGTGGCGGGAAACTCTTCGCTGAGCTTTCCGGCATGCCCACGCTGACGGTCATTACGCTCACCCGCAACCGCTTCCACCGGCTGGCCGATTGTCTCCAGCGCGTCCTCGGCCAGCTCGAGCCGGGTGACGAAATGCTCGTCATCGATACCGGCTCCACCGATGCGACGCGCGCGCATTACGCCCACTGGCAGCACCCCCGATTTCGCTTCCTCGCCCACGACGGCGGCGGCAGCTGGGCCGAAATCCGTAACCGCGGCGTGCGCGAAGCCCGCGGCGAATTGATCGCCTTCCTCGACGACGACTGCATGGCCGCCCCCGACTGGGTCGCCCGCGGCAAGGCCGACCTGACCACGGCCGACGCCGTCGGCGGCATCGCCCGACCCTGGGGCATCCGCCGCCTGCCCGGCTGGTGGCACCCCGACATGGCCTGGATGGTTGGCCTCTCCGTCCCCGGCATGGTCGGTCCCGACGCCGGCCGGCTGCACTACCCGATGACGGCCAACCTCTGGGTCCACGCCGCGGTCGCGCGGGAATTCCCGTTTCAGGAAATCGGCGGCCGGCTGGGCGGCAAGGTCGCCGAACATTACGTCGCCGGACGCGAGGACGCCCAGTGGTGGGCCACGCTGCGCCGCGCCGGCTGCCGGACGCGCATCGACCCCCAACTCTGGGTCGGCCATGCCATCGACCCCGCACGCCTGGCGCTGCCCTACCTGCGCGAGCGCGCCCGCCTCGACGGCGCCGCCTGGGCCGAGCGCGAGGGTACCCCCGACGACCTGCATCACCTCGCCTATGCCTGGTGGGATCACCACCTCCGGGCGTTCGCCGCGCCGTTTCGCGAGCCGGACAACCTGCCGGCCGCCTGGCATTATCATCAACTGATGCGCCGCCGGCACGCGGCCGCCCTCGTCGCGCTCACCAGCCGCCTCGGGCGCCGGCCGCGCCTGATCGCCCGGGCGGCGGTCCTCGCGCGGCTGGCGCGCACCGGGCCGCGCTACCTCGCCGATCGCGGCCGCACCGCCGTCCACGCGCTCATCCGCCCCTGGATCGTCTCCCGGCCGCGCCGGCCGCGCGCCCTGGTGATCGAACGCGTGGCGGTCATCGCGCTCGGGTATCTGGGCGATCTCGTCCTGCTGCACTGCGTCCTGCGCGGCATCATGCGCGAGAACCCGCGCCTCGGCGTCTACGTCCTCGCCCCCCCCGCCGCCCGGACGGCCCTCGGCGAATTGCCCCGGCTCAACCTGACCCTGCTCCCCAGCCTCCCGCCCGAAAGCCGCGAGGCGCGCGACTGGCTGCTCCGCTGGCTCGAGCGCATCGATCCCGACGCCATCGTCGCGCCCTACCTCCACGGTCCCTGGGGGGTCGCGCTGGCGTCGATCCGCCATCCCCCGCGCCCGATCTTCGCCTTCGATCGCGATCAAGGCCTGCGCCGCCGCCTCCATCGGGAGCGCCTCGGCGTCCGTGTCCACAAGCATCTCGAACTCCACGAGATCGATAACCTGGCCCACCTGATGCGCGTCGCGGGCTTGGCCGGCGATCCGTCGCCGGCGCTGATCCGCCCCCCCGCCGACGCCGCCGAACGCGTCGCCCGTCATCCCCTGATGGCGCGCCCCGGGCCGCTCGTCATGCTCAACCCCGCCGCCGCGCACGCTCAGAAGGAATGGACCGAGGAGCGCTGGGCGGCGCTTCTGGCGCGGCTCCTCGCCGAGACCGATGCCCGCGTCGTCATCAATGCGTTCGCCCCGCTGCGCGATCTGGAGCGCGCGGCCGAGCAGGCCGGCGAACGCACGCTCCTGCTGCGCGCCGCGCCGCTGCCCGAGCTGGTCGCCTGGCTCGAGCGCTGCCATGGGCTGGTGACCGTCGACGGCGGCCCGCAACACCTGGCCCACGCCCTCGACATCCCCAGCATCACGCTCTATGGCCCGATGGACGAGCGCCGCTGGGCCGACTACTGGGAGCGCCCGATCCACCGGACGATCCGCGCCTGCACATTCGACCTGACGCCCGACGAGCGCCGCGGCCTGCCCGAGAACCACATGGTCGCGCTGATCCCCCTCGAGGACGTCTGGCGCCCGCTCAAGGAACTCCTCGACCGCTGGCCGCGCGAGGAGCGCCGTCCCGTTCTCACGCCGCCTCCGGCCTCACCGTGAGACCAGGAAAACAATCTCTCAAAGCTCTTGCGTCCCTTGCGCCCCTTGCATCCTTTATGTCCCTTCTCTCCCTTCTGAAAGGATCCCCCCATGCTGATTGACTACCACAGCCACACCTGGCGCTGCCGGCACGCCCACGGCGCCATGGAGCAATACGTCCAGCGGGCCATCGCCCTCGGTTTCTCGGAATTCGGCTTCTCCGATCACAGCCCGTGGATGATTCAGGCCCGCGGCGAACACGTCGCGATGGCCCCGGAAGAACTGCCCGACTACGTCGCCGACGTCCAGGCCCTCCGCCGCCGGTTCAACAGCGACCAGTTCACGCTGCGCCTCGGCCTCGAGATGGATTACGTCCCCAGCCGCCGCGCGATCGCGCGCCGCGCCATCGAGCAATTCCCCTGGGATTACCTCATCGGCTCGGTCCACCACCTCGGCTTCTGGGGCCTGCCCAAGCCCTCCCACGCGCACTTCTTCGAGACCGCCCGCATCGAGGACGTCTGCGAGCTCTATTATCATCTGGTCGGCGAAATGATCGACGAGGGCTTCTGCGACATCATCGCCCACCTCGACCTGCCCGGCAAATTCGGCCACTTTCCCCCCGGCGGAATGGTCCCCTACGTCGAGCCGCTCATCCCGCGCATGCTCGCGCGCGGAACGGCCGTCGAGATCAACACCTCCGGCGTCGACGCCCCCTGCGCCGAGGTCCAGCCCGGCTGGGATGTGCTGGCGCTGCTGGCCGAGGCCCACGTCCCCCTGCTCGTCAACTCCGATGCCCACCAGCCCGAGCATATCGGCCGCCATTTTCCCGAAACCTTGTCCCGCCTGCGCGATCTGGGCGTCCGCACGCTCACGCGCTTCGAGGCGCGCCGGCGCATCGAATACCCGCTCCCCGAACCGGGCGAAATCGCCCGACTCGAGCGGGCGCTCCAATCGCCCCAGGCGGACCTGGGATAATCAGCGTGGCCGCCGCCCATGCGCGCGGCGCGCCGCCGGTTCCATTTTGCCGCTATAATTTGGCCGTCCAGCCCCCATCGACGCGGATCGTCTGGCCGTTCACGTAATCCGACGCCCTCGAGGCCAGAAAGATCGCGATCCCGATCAGTTCCTCGGGCTGACCCCACCGCTCGGCCGGCGTCTTGGAGCGCACCCACGCGTCGAACTGCGCGTCCTCCTTCAGCACGCGGTTCAGGTCGGTCTCGAAATAGCCCGGCGCGATCGCGTTGACCTGGATGTTGTGCGGTCCCCATTCCACCGCCATCGTCCGCGTCAACGCCGAGACCGCCGCCTTCGCGGCGATGTACGGCCCGATCGTCGCGCGTCCGCCGAACTCCGTGATTGAGCCGATGTTGATGATCTTGCCGCGCCGCCGCGCGATCATCCCCCGCGCCGCATGCCGCGCCACCCGCCACACCCCCAGCAGGTTGATGTCGAGCACCGCCTGGAAATCCTCTGGCGCGAAGTCCAGCAACGGCCCCCGCCGATTGATCCCGGCGTTGTTGACCACCCCGTCCAGCGGCCCCCAGCTCGCCGCGATCTCGGCGATCGCGCGGCCGACCCCTTCCTCGTCGCGCACATCGAACGCCGCCGCCCGCGCCTCCGCCCCCGCCGCCGTCAGTTCCTCCACGCGCGCCCGCAGCAGCTCCTGATTCGTTCCATTGAGCACGACGCGCGCCCCGGCTTCGGCCAGGCCCCGCGCCATCCCCCAACCCAGTCCGCGGGTCGAGCCGGTGATCAGAATCGTTCGGCCGGTCAAGTCGAAGCGAGGGTCGGGCATGGCGCGGGCTTTCGTCTGCGGATTCGGGACAACAAAGCGGATCTGTTCGTCTTGATTTTCCGCTCCCGGTCGGTTAGGATCGGCCGCATCTTACAGCACCCCGACAGCGGAAAGGAAGCCTGGCCATGGCCCAACCCCACTCTCTGCTGCAAGCCGTGCGCGAGCGTGTCCTGCTCCTCGACGGCGCCATGGGCACCCGCGACAAGGTTCTCGGCATCCACCGCCGTTATGTCGAAGCCGGCGCCGACGCCCTCATCACCAATTCCTTTGGCGCTTCCAGTTACGGCCTCGCCCATCGCGGCTTCGCCGATCAGGCTTACGCCATCAATCGCGCCTCGGCCGAGATCGCCCGCGAGGCCATCGGCCCCGACGGCTGGGTCCTCGGCGATGTCGGCCCCTTCGGCCACTTCCTCCAGCCGCTCGGCGAGATGACCGCCGAACGCCTGCTGACGATCTTCACCGAACAGATCCGCGGCCTCCTCGACGGCGGCGTCGACGCCATCCTGCTCGAGACTCACACCGCGCTCGAGGAAGCCGAAATCGCCGTCCGCGCCGCCCGCGACCAGGGCGCCCCCTGCATCATCGTCTCGTTTGCCTATAACAAGGGGGGCGGCAGCTACCGCTCGATCATGGGCGCGGCGCCGGCCGATGTCGTCGCCCGCCTCGACCCCCTCGGCGTCGAGATCTACGGCGCCAATTGCGGCACCCACCTGACGGTCGAGGACCACGCCGAAATCGTCAAAGCCTATCGCGCCGCCACCGACAAACCGATCATCGCCCAGCCCAATGCCGGCCAGCCCCAGATGGAGGGCGGCTGCCTGACGTATCTGGAAACCCCCGAAAAGATGGCCGAGCGCATCGGACGGCTGGTCGAGGCCGGCGCGCGGCTCGTCGGCGGCTGCTGCGGCACCACGCCCGATCACATCCGCGCCTTCCGCAAGGTCCTCGATCAGTACTCCTCCGTCCGCGTCCAGTAAACGGGTTCGTCCCTCCTCCTCGCCCCCAACGGCCCGCCCCAAAATTCGGCTCTCGGCTCCCGTCCCTCGGCCTCGGCTCTCGAAAACCCGCCATCCTGTCGATTCATTGTGAACTTACGAACCACCGTCCCATGAGCAATTCGCGTCTCCTTATGTCCCTTAAGTCCCTTATGTCCTTTCCCCCCCAGACTTTTCTCCAAAAAAGAACCGGCCCCGGTTGACCGGGGCCGTCTCATTGTGCAATCCGTGACGAACAATGGGATCGAGGCGACCGAAGGCCAGCCTCAGCTCTCGCTGCCGCTGTCTCCCTCGCCCTTGTCCTTCTTGCTCTTGTCGCAGGTGCCGCCGCACAGGGCCTGGGCGCCGTTGTCGGCCGTCCAGCTCTGATCGCCCTTGTCCTCGGCGTCCTTGTCCTTGCTCTTGTCGCAGGTGCCGCCGCACAGGGCCTGGGCGCCATTGTCGGCCGTCCAGCTCTGATCGCCCTTGTCCTCGGCGTCCTTGTCCTTGCTCTTGTCGCACGAGCCGCCGCACAGGGCCTGGGCGCCGTTGTCGGCCGTCCAGCTCTGGTTGCCCTGATCGCCCGAATCCTTATCCTTGGGGCATTTCTTCTCGCAGCCTTCGCCCAACTGGATCTGGGCGCCCTGATCGACGGCGACGGCGGCCAGCGCCGGAACGCTGCTCAGCAGGCCGATGGCGGCAAGAGCCACCGCACAGGCCCAGAGGTTCATGATTTTGCGCATACTGCACTCCTTTCGTGCCTGACGTTTTCAAGGCGGGAGTCATGATGCCT
>MVZB01000111.1 GCA_002068205.1 candidate division BRC1 bacterium ADurb.BinA292 | reverse complement strand
AGGTTTTCGAGAGCCGAGGACGAGGGACGAGAGCCGAGAGCCGAATTTTGGGGCGGGCCTTTGGGGGCGATGACGAAGACAAGGACGAGGACGAGGGACGAAGATGAGGGACGAATTGGATGAGAGTAGGGGGCGTGATATGCTCAAGCGTGCTGGCGTTTCGCCCCCGACAGTGGCGCGCGCCCACACCTTGCGCAAGAAAGGTCGGTTGTCGCTGATGTCCCTTGCGTCCCTGATATCGGAAACATCCCGAGCGCGCAGGTGCTTGCCGGGCCGGGCATTGGCCGTGCTGCTGCCGGCCATGGTGGCGCTGGCGGCGTGCGGCGAGCCGGAAACTGTTTCATCCGCGGGTGATCGGGAGTCGGCCGGGCGGGCCGCCGGTCCGATCCGGGTTCAGGTGGCGATCGCGCCGATCGCGACGCTGGTCGAGCGGGTCGGGGGCGAGCTGGTGGAAGTCGGGGTGCTGACCGATGCGGGACAGAATCCGGAGCAGTTTCAACCGACGGCGCGGCAGATCACCGAACTTTCGGCGGCCGATCTGTATCTCACGCTCGAGCTGCCGTTCGAGCGGAATCTGACCGAGCGGCTGGCGCCACCGCCGGCGGGGCCGCGGATCGTTTCGCTCGTGGAGGGGCTGGCGCTGCGGACGATGCCGGGCCATTTCCACGCCGGGGAGGACGACGCGACGACGGCGCCGACCGGCGCGGCGGCGCATGAACACGCGGGCGCCGCCGACCCGCACGTCTGGCTCGACCCGGTGCTGACCGCGCAGATGGCGCAGCGGGCGGCCGAGGCGCTGAGTTTGGCCGCGCCGGATCGGGCGGAAACGTTCAGCCAGAACGCCGCCGCCGCGCGCGCCGAACTGGAACGCGTGGACGCCGAACTGCGGGAGCTGCTGGGTCGCGCGCGGGGCCGGGCGTTCATGATCTACCATCCGGCGCTGGGCTACCTTGCCGACCGTTACGGGCTGCGCCAGTTGCCGATCGAGGTGCAGGGCAAGGAGCCGGCCGCGCGCGAGCTGAGCCGGACGATCGAGCGCGCGCGGGCCGAGAGCATTCGCACGATTTTCATCGAGCGGCAGTTCGACAAACGCAATGCGATGGCGATCGCGCAGGCGATCGGGGCGGCGGTGGAGGAGATCGATCCGCTGGCGCCGGATTACCTGGAGAACATGCGCCGGATCGGGCAGGCGCTGGCCGCGGCACTGAAGCCGGTGGAATGAAGCGCGCCGGCTGGGAAAGGCGCTAGCTCCAGCGGCGGGCGGTCATCGTGATGCGTCCGGCGTCGTCGACCTGCTCCTCGACGATGACGGCATTGACGCGCAGGAGCTGCTCGGCGAGGCGGTGGTAGGCGAACTTGCACACGATCTCGCGGGCGAATTCGTCGGCGCGGAGGCGCAGGTCGAGCCGCGTCTTGTTGCGCGGTCCCATCGCGTCGACGAAGAATTTGCCGCGGGCGTCCTTGCGGAAAACGAGAACGAAATCCTCGCGTTCGAAGATCAGCCGTTCTTCCTTGCCGATTTCGTCTGAAATAATCTCGGCCAGTTCGGAGTCGAGCGGGACGCGCTCGATGCGTCTGGCGTCCAGCTCGCGGCGCAGGCGGCTCTGGAAGGCGGGCGAGCGGGGATCGCTGAGGAGCTGATAGCCCTTGGCCGCCGCCACGGCGCCGACGATCGGCAGCAGGGCGGGCCAGCTCCAGCCCAGCGCGGCGGTTAAGGCGATGATGGCGCCCATGACGTTGCCTCGGGGGGATCGATGGGACCGCTTTCACCCTGGGGCCCGTAAGAGCTCCGCGGGTTGCGCGCTATTCACACGGCGCCGCGCCGCGGCGGGAGCCTAGTCCAGCGCCTCGAGGACGGCGAGGGCGTCCTCGGCGGAGCCGAAGGGGGGCATGATGTAGGTCCCCTGGACGTAGGGCAGCGCCCGGCGCAGGGCCTCGCGGGCGATTTCCCAGCCGGCGCGCCGCTGGTCGGCGCCCTCGGGGGCGGCCTCCATCCGGGCCAGCACCTCGGCGGGGATCGCCATGCCCGGCACGTTGTTGTGCAGGAAGAGGGCGTTGCGCAGGCTGCGCAGCGGGAGGATGCCGATCAGGATCGGCAAGCCGAGCGGGGCGGCCCGTTCGATGAACCGCTCGAAGACTTCGGCGTTGTAGACCGGCTGGGTCATGACGTAGCGCGCGCCGGCGTCGCGCTTGCGCTGAAGGCGCTCGATCTCGATGTTGATGTCCTGCGCGCCGGGATTGGCGCCGACCCCTTGGAAGAAGCGCGTGGGTTCGCCGATCGAATTGCCGGCCAGGTCGCGCCCCTGGTTGAGGCGGGTGACGATGCGGGTCAGGCCGATGGCATCGACGTCGAAGACGGCGGTGGCGTCGGGGTAGTCGCCCATCTTGGGCGGGTCGCCGGTGATGAGCAGGATGTTGTGCAGGCCGAGGGCGTTGGCGGCGAGCAGGTCGGCCTGCATCGCCAGCAGGTTCCGGTCGCGGCAGCAGTAGTGGATGATGGCCTCCATGTCGAAATCGCGCTTGAGGATGAGGGCCATCGAGGAGGGGTTGATGCGGGCCAGGGCGCGGGGGCCGTCGGCGATGTTGATGACGTCGACGCGGCCCGAATCGCGGAGTTTGCGGGCCGACTCAAGGGCCTTGGAGATGTCGGTTCCCTGCGGCGGGTCGATCTCGACGCTGACGACGAACTCGCCGGCGGCGACCTTGCGCGCGAACCGCGTGGCGACCGGCCGGTTGGCCTGTTCGACCGGTTCGGCTTCGCTCGGGCCGACCACCTGAATGCCGGCGGATTTCTGCGCGCCGGGCTGGAGCGCGCTCAGGGCGTTGCGCATCGCCTTGATGTGCGCCGGCGTGGCCCCGCAGCACAGGCCGAGGACGCGCACGCCCTCACGGAACATCCGCCGGGCATAGACGCCGGTGAACTCGGTGGTTGCCAGATGAATCGTGCGGTCCTCAATCGTTTCGACGCCGCCGATGAACGGCTGGGCGGCGAGCGTCAGGCCAGGGGCGGCCTTGGCCATCCGCCGCATCAGGTGAAACATGCCGTCGGGCCCGGCGCCGTCGTTGAAGCCGCCGGCGGCCGGGGCGAGCGCTTCGAGGCGGCGGGCGACCTGTTCCAGATCGAGGCCGTCGGCCGTGTTGCCCTCGGCATCGGGCGTCAGCAGCGCGACGATCGGGAGGTGGGGGGCGGCTTCGCGGGCGGCGGCGACGGCCGCCTCCAGCTCGCGCATTTCGCGGAAGGTTTCGAGCACGAGCAGATCGACGCCGGCTTCGGCGAGCAGGCCGGCGTGTTCGAGGAACAGGTCATGCGCGCGGGCGGGATCGATGCCGTCGTCGCCGGGGGCGCCGAAACGGCGGCCGCTGGGGCCGACCGAGCCGGCGACCCAGATTTTCTGGCCGCCGGCGTCGCGCGCCAGACGGACGCCGGCCTGGATGATCGCGCGCATTTCGTCGGGTTCGATGCCGTGGCGCGCCAGTTTGATGCGGTTGGCGCCGAACGTATTGGTCTCGAGCACCTCGGCGCCGGAGCGGACGTAGGCGGCGTGCAGCTCGCGCACCAGGTCGGGCTTGAGCAGGTTCTGCTGCTCGAAGCACTGGGTGATGAAGACGCCGCGCTGATAGAGCATGGTGCCCATGCCGCCGTCGAACAGGACGGCGCGCTCGGCCAGCGCCCGCATGAAGGGGTGGTTCCGGAGGCTGGGGGGCGGGGGCGTAACCGACATGAAGGACTGGGCCTGACTTCCTGGAATGGTTGGGGATAGGTGGTTGTTCGACTCCCTTTTTATGCTAGAATCCGCAATGGCTGTCCACCGCCTTTTCCAGCCTTGGACGGAAGCCGCGAGAGCCAGCAGGGTGATTCCCGCTTCATGTTTCGACGCTTTGATCGTCTCAAACCGTATCTCTGGCGGCACCGCAACCCTCTCCTGCTCGGCATGGCCTGTCTGGTGGCCTCGAATTACCTGGATATCCGGATCGCCGTGATGCTGGGGGCGGGGATCGATGCCGTCGGGCTGCCAGCGGGCCCGTTCGGCGCGGTCAAGGCGGAGCTGCTGACGATCTTTCTGCTGGTGACGCTGGTGCTGGGGATCGGCGCGGGCGTGACGCGGTTCTACATGCGGCGGCTGATCATCAATACGTCGCGCAACGTCGAGTATGAGTTTCGCAACGATCTGTTCGGGCATCTGCTGCGACTACCGGCGTCGTTTTATGACCGGTTCCGCACGGGCGACGTGATGGCGCGCGCGACGAGCGACATCGAGGCGATCCGCATGGTGCTGGGTCCGGCGATCATGTATGTCGCCAACAGCCTGGTGCTGTTTCCGATGGCGGTGTGGCAGATGGCGGTGATTTCGATGCGCCTGATGCTGCTGTGTTTCGTCCCGATGCTGCTGGTGATCCCGGTGGTCTATTATTTTCGGTCGCGGATCAACATCCGGGCGCGGCTGGTGCAGGAAGCCAACAGCGACCTGTCGGCCAACGTGCAGGAGAATCTGTCGGGGATGCGCGTGATCAAGGTCTACGCGCGCGAGCAGACGCAGGCGGAGGCATTCGACCGGCTGTCGCAGCGCTACGTGAAGGCCAACATGGATCTGGTGCGGCTGCAGGCGGTCTTCTTCCCCGCGCTGAGCCTGATGATCGGCGGCGTGGTGGCGATGCTGCTGCTGGGCGGCGGCGTGATGATCATCCGCGGGACGCTGACGCTGGGGGCGATCATCACGTTTTTCGCGCTGCTGATGACGTGCATCTGGCCGCTGGCGGCGTTCGGCTGGATCATGGCGCAGCTTGAGCGGGGAGCGGCGTCGATGAAGCGCGTCAACGAGATTTTCGAGGCGGCGCCCGAGGCGTCGGACGAGCCGGAGGCCGCGGCGGAGGATCTGGCGGCCGGCGCGCCGGCGATTGCGCCGGTGATGCGCGGCGAGGTCGGCTGCGGCAAATCGACGCTGGCGCACCTGCTGATGCGGCGTTACGATCCGCCGCGCGGCGCGCTGTTCATCGACGGCCGCGACATCCTGGACTGGCCGATCGCCGCGCTGCGCCGGCAGATCGGGATCGTCGATCAGGAACCCTTTCTGTTCAGCGACACGATCGCCGCCAACGTCGCGTTCGGGGTGGCGGAGCAGGAGGCGGAGCGGCTGGCGCCGCGGATCGAGCGGGTGACGCGCGTCGCGCAGCTCGACGACGAAGTGCGCGGGTTTCCCCAGGGCTATGAGACAATTCTCGGTGAGCGCGGGATCAATCTGTCGGGGGGCCAGCGCCAGCGTTCGGCGCTCGCGCGCGCCTTGGCGCGCGACCCCGCGCTGCTGATTCTGGACGATGCGCTGGCCGCCGTCGACACGCACACCGAGGAGGCGATTCTGCGCGGGCTGCGCGAACTGCTCGGCCAGCGCACGACTCTGATCATTTCGCACCGGATCTCGACCGTTTCGCTCGCCGACCGGATCGTCTACCTGGAAGCGGGGCGGGTGGCCGAGCAGGGGACGCACGAGGAACTGCTGGCCCGGCGCGGGAAATACTGGATGCTGGCGCAGCGCCAGCGGCTGGCCGAGGAGATCGGGCGGACCGCCTGAGGCGCGGCGCGCGGCACCATGAGCAAACTGAAGCAGGCCCTCGCCCCCGATGAAGCGCTCGCCTACCGCAGGCGGATCGACACACGGCTGCTCGGGCGGCTGTGGGAATTCGTGCGCCCGTATCAGAGGATCGTCGGTTTCACGGTGCTGCTGTCGCTGGCGGCGAACGCGCTGCGCGTCCTGCAGCCGCTGGTGGGGATGTATATCATCGACCACCAGATCAGCGAGGGCGACGTCAATGGGCTGATCCTGATGGTGCTGTTGTTCATCGGGCTGCTGCTGCTGGCGTCGGCCTGCGACGTCGCGTTCACCTGGTTCATCTCGTGGGTCGGGCAGCGGGCGATGGATACGATGCGCCGGCGGCTGATCCGCCACATCTTCGCGCAGGACACGGTCTTCTTCGATCGCAACCCGGTGGGCCGGCTGATCACGCGGCTCACGTCGGACGTTGAAACGCTCAACGAGCTGTTTGCCTCGGGGCTTGTCGCGGTGATGGGCGAGCTGCTGATCATCATCGGCGTGATCGCGCTGATGCTGACGCAAAGCGCCAAGTTGACCGGGGTGGTGCTGCTCAGCGCGCCGTTCATCCTGGCGGTGGCGATTTTCTTTCGGCGCCATTCAAGAAAATGGTATCTGGAGACGCGCCGGGCACTGGCCACAATGAACGCCTATCTGCAGGAAAACGTGGCGGGGATGCGGACGGTGCAGGCGTTCAACCGGCAGCGGCGCAATCACCGGCAGTTCGCCAGCCTGAACAACGAATATCGGGTCGCCAACCTGCACACGATTCTTGCCTTCGCGCTGTTCTTTCCGGCGATGTCGTTCATATCGTCGATGGCGGTGGCGGCGGTGATCTGGGTCGGCGGGCGCGATATGATCGCGGGCCGGGGGGCGGCGGCGGGGCTCAGTTTTGGCCAGCTCTTCTTCTTCGTGCAGTGCGTTCACATGCTGTTCGCGCCGGTCCGGTCGTTGAGCGAGAAATACAACCTGTTGCAGGCGGCGATGGCATCCTCCGAACGGATCTTCAAACTGTTCGACCAGCGGCCGACGATCGACGCGCCGCGCGAGCCGGCGCCGATCCGGCCGCTGACCGACGCGATCCGCTTCGAGGACGTGCGGTTCGCCTACGTGCCGGATGAGCCGGTGCTCAAGGGGATCAGCTTCGAGATCCGGCGCGGGCAGTCGGTGGCGGTCGTCGGCGCGACGGGGGCCGGCAAGACGACGCTGATCAATCTGCTGACGCGGTTCTACGACGTAACGAGCGGGCGCATCACGTATGATGGGGTCGATCTGCGGCGGTTCGATCCGCGGGCGCTGCGCCGCCAGTTCGCCGTCGTCCTGCAGGAGGTTTTCCTGTTCTCCGGCACGATCGCCGACAACCTGCGGCTGGCCAACCCGGAGCTGACCGAGGAGGAGATGTGGGAGGTGCTGCGCCAGGTGCGCGCGGAGGACTTCGTCGCCTCGCTGGCGGGGGGCCTGCACGCCGAGGTTTCCGAACGGGGGGGAACGTTCTCGACCGGCCAGAAGCAGCTTCTCGCCTTCGCCCGCGCGCTGGCCTCCGATCCGCAACTGCTGATCCTCGACGAGGCGACGGCCAACATCGACACGGAAACCGAGCAGCGCATCCAGGAGGCGATCGGGACGGTACTGGCGGGGCGCACCGCGCTTGTAATTGCCCACCGGCTATCGACGATCCAGCGCGCCGACCGGATTCTCGTGATGCACCACGGCCAGATCCACGAAGCCGGGACGCACGCCGAACTGCTGGCGATCGATGGCCTCTATCGCCGACTCTATGAGTTACAGTACCGCCATGAAGCCGTCGCCGATGGCGGCGACCCGGCGGCGCCCGCCGCCGCCGAGCAGCTAACCAATGAAAGCCAGGCCCTATGACCGACTCGCGCGCCTCATATCTAATGGAACCCCGCCGGATTGAATTCCGGGATGAGGCGCGTCCGGCGCCCGGCCCCGGCGAGGTGCTGATCGAATTGACCGCGGTCGGCGTCTGCGGCTCCGACGTGCACTGGTACCTGGACGGACGGATCGGAACGACGCGGCTGGAGGGCCCGCTGACGCTCGGCCACGAGCCGGCGGGGCGGGTCGTGGAGGTCGGCGCCGGGGCCGATCCGGCGCTCAAGGGCAAGCGCGTGGCGATCGAACCGGCGATCGCCTGCGGCCGCTGCCCGTTCTGCCAGGACGGCGACACCAACCTCTGCCCGCATGTCCGGTTCATGGGGACGCCGCCGACGCAGGGGGCCTTCCGGCAGTGGACGACCCACCCGGCCCATCTGGTGGCCGAGCTGCCCGCGACGGTGAGCGACGAGGTCGGGGCCCTGCTCGAGCCGCTGGCGATCGCGATCCACTCGACCGATCTGCTCAAGCCGCGGGCCGGGGCGACGTGGGCGATCGTGGGGGCCGGGCCGATTGGCCTGTGCGCGCTGGAGGCGGTCAAGCTGACCGGCCCGGGCTGTGTGATGATTATCGAGCCGCTGGAGTATCGACGCGCGCTGGCGCGGTCGATGGGGGCCGACATCGTGCTGGCGCCGGAGCAGGACGATCTGGCGGCGGCTGTCGCGCGTGCGACCGGCGGTTACGGCGCCGATTACGTGATTGAAGCCGCCGGCAAACCGGCCAGTTTTGAGTTGATGACGCAGGTGGCGCGGCCCGGCGCGAAGATCGCCGTCGTCGGCATCGACCCGCACGACCGGTTCGGCTTCAACAATTCGGTCGGACGGCGCAAGGGGCTGACGCTCTACATGGTGCGCCGTTCGCGGCGGACGCTGGAGCGCGCCATCGCCATCACCGCCGCCGGCCGGTGGCGGCCCGACCCGATCATCACGCATCGCCGGCCGTTTGGCGATCTGGCCCGTTCGCTGGAGCGGGTGGCCGGGTTCGAGGATGGGGTGATCAAGACGATCATCGATCCGCGCCGATAAGGGGAGGGGGCGCACGCCGTGCGGCCGGCGGCGGCGGCGTGGCAGCGGCCTCCAACTGGACGGCGAGAGACCGTCAATTGGCGCTTGCATCCGCGCGCCGTCCGTTCCAAGGTTCCTCTCACGAATCGGCTTGGTGGGTGAAGCTAGCGTTGAATGCCCTGGCGTTGCAGCTAATGCAGATGTCGCCGGCCGACGAACCGCCGGAGGCCGGCGCGCCGGAGCCGGGCGGGCGCCCCGAGCCGCCGCGGTCGACGCGGCCGGACCGCGGCCGTCAGCGCGGCGCCGCGCCGGAGACGCCCGCGGCACTCCCCTGGCAGGCGCGGCCCGGTTGGCGCGGACGGGCGCTGGCCGCCTGGATCCAATTCGATGTGGTCGACTTGCCGTGGCTGCAAATGGCGTATGAAGGGCGCCGCCGCGACGGGCTGACCTGCGTCAAGCTGAGCCGGTCGCGCCACGTTTTGCGCGTGCGGCGTCCCGAGCGATTCGGCGCGCGCGATCCGCGCGGGGTCTACGTCAAGCGCTACCTGATCAATACGCCGCGGCGGCGGCTGGGCAACCTGCTCAGCGGGGGCAAGGCGCGCCGCGAGTTCAGGCTGGGCTGGCGGCTGATCCAGCGCGGGCTGCGGACGGCCCGGCCGCTGGCCTACGTCATCGCCGACCCGATGCGGATCCTGGACCGGCAGGCGCCGCCGGGGTTCGCGCGCGCGGCCAGTTTCCTCGTGACCGAGGAAGTTTTGAACGACGGGACGATCTACGAGTGGGCGCGCCGGGGCGACGCCGCCGGATGCGAGGGGTTCTACCCGGCGCTCGCGCGCTACATCGCCGCGATGCACCAGAGGGGTTTCTATCATGATGACCTGAGCGGCAAGAATATTTGCGTCGCCTCGGGGGAGGAATTGCGGGCGTGGCTGGCAGCCGACCGCGGGGCCGCGACCGCCGCGGCCAACGGCCTGCTGAGCCAGTTCATTCTGTTCGATGTGGATCACGGCCGGCTGTTCCGGGAGGGCAAGGTGCCGTACCGGCTGCGGATGCGGAACGTGTTCCAGATTCTGCGTTCGCTGCGCCATTTCGACATGAAGACGCGCGCCGCGCGCCGCCAGTTTGTGGAGGATTATCTGGAGGCGGCCGGGCTGTCGACGGCGCGCCGGCGCCGCGCCGCCGAGAAATCGATCAACCGGTTCGCCCGCGCCCGGCTCGGGCATGAGTTGGTTTGACCGAAGGGGCCGGTTGATCGATTGCCAGCTGAAGGCCGCGGCGGTTGGGGATATCGAACCGATAAATCGGTTCTGTTGTGGAACGGGCGCTACCGTGGAGCGAATGGCCGCCGGGCGGCCATCCAACCCACGGCTTGGATATCGAACCGCTGCGCGCTTCCTGCTGCGCCGTTGGCCGCGAATGATGATTTTTTGGTGATGCGTCGGGAGAAGGGAGCAGGCGTTTCGAGAGCCGAGGACGAGGGACGAGAGCCGGAAGCCGAATTCTGGGGAGGGCCTTTGGAGGCGAAAACGAGGACGAGGGACGGAAGATCAGGCATGGGGCCGCGATATGCGGCCATTGTCGGGAACACCCGGGGGGTGACGTTGGTCCTTGATAGGCAAGGGATTCGCTTCCCGCCAGGCGGGGCGGGGCGAGACCCGGAGGCGGCGTCTCCGAGGCGCCGATTCGAATGACGAGCGATGGGCCGATCCGCCGGCCGGGTCGTCAA
>MVZB01000110.1 GCA_002068205.1 candidate division BRC1 bacterium ADurb.BinA292 | reverse complement strand
AAGTCGCACTGGCTGTGGTCGAGCTGGCCGGGCCGGCAGAGCCTATCATTGATGAAGTTGAGTTGCCTGAAAGCGAACCGAGAGGTCGGTTCGCTTTTTTAATTCCGTGGAAATCAGCAGGAACGCTCCAGCCCAGCTTTCCATCGCCCCCGCACGCGAGGCCACGCGGAGAGCTGGGCGAGGATCTTGATACGTCCCCGTGGACGGAAGGCGAGCAGCTCCGGCCCCCTCTTGCAGGGGTTTGGGCGGCGACGCAGGGTTTCGGCCTGCGGCCTTTACCCTGCGCTTGATTCCGGCCATCCGCTCCGCGGACTTGAGCGATTGTCGCCCGGTTGGACTTGAAGCGTTTGTCGCGCGGCCGGAGCCGAATGGAAAACGGGCCGGTCGGGGATAGCCGACCGGCCCGGGGTGAAGGCGCGCGGAATTGCGAACGGGCTACTCGTAGAGCTCCCAATCCTCGGCCTGATTAAGTTCGGGAATCTTCTCCTCGACGCGGATGGTCCAGCTCCCGGTCGTCGTGACCGGCTGGCCGTCGAACCGTTCGGTGATCGTGAGGGCGTAGGTGAAGTCGCCCAGGTCGGCGAAGGTCAGGGTTTCGACCCCGTCGATGAACTGGGTGTAACCGGGCAACGGCGCACTCTTCGTATCGAGGAGCTTCATGCCCGGGTCGTCCGAGGAGTTCAGGTCGCGCTCCAGCACGAGTTGCTCGTCCTGGTCGCGATAGATATTCTCGCCGTGGGAGGAGAAGGTGGTCGGGCGGTTGCGCTCGATGCGCCAGGTGTTGGTGTCGGGGACGAAGATGGCGGGGAAGACCTTCAGCGAAAGCGAGGGTTCGTCGTTGATCGCCACGAGCAGGGTGTCGGTGCCCTTGGCGTCGCGGCTGTCGACGACCTGGTACTCCACCACGTAGTCCCTGAAGTTCTCAAAGGCGTGCATGATGGGGGGTGCCTGGTAGAAGTCGGGGGTCAGGTCGCCGAAGTACCAGATATGGGTCAGCGCGCCGCCGAACGTGTCGCTGAAGGTCGCGTCGAAGTTGATGTTGGCGACGGCCTTCGTGCCGTTCTGCGGGACATCGATGCGGATCTGAGGCTCGCCGGTCGGCTGCGTGATCATGACCTGCGGACGGTCGTTGACGAGGATGTCGCGCACGTCGGGCGTCCGCGACATGTAGCCGTTGTCGTCGATGGCGTAGGTCTGGATCGTCGTCGGCCCCCACTGGGCGAAGCTGACCGGGACGGTCTGGATGCCGTCGACGGCGACGTTGTCGATGATCTGGGTCGTGCTGGTGCCGTTGGTCTGGATGTCGACGGCGATGCGCACATCGGCATCGAAGTCCTCGAGCACCTGGAGGCGGAAGGGGATCGGGGCGAGGTTCTGTTCGAGGATCGGCGCGGAGCCGGCCTCGGGCGTGTGGAGGATCACGGTCGGCCAGGCGTTGAGGCGAATGGTGCGGAGGACCGGATCGCTGTGGACGCCGTATTCGTCGACGGCGACGACGCGGATCGTGTAGAAGCCCCAGGCGTTAAACGGATAGGTCAGGACGGCCGAGGCGTTGACGTCGTTGGGCAGGTTGGTCGTGTTATCCAGATCGAACTCGCCATTGTTGTCGATGTCGAAGAGGACCTGGATCGGGTCGCTGAAGTCGTCGCTGACGCGCAGGTCGAGGGTGATCATCGTGATCTCGCCGTTGAAGGGGAATGCCTGGTTTTCCGGAGTCAGGATCTCCTCGACGACGGGCTTCTGGTGGAGCCGGAAATCGACGACGCCCTGGGTGGCGTTGCCATCCTCGTCGGTGACGGTGAAGGTCATCGACTTGTCGCCGGAGGAGGTGGTGGTGATTTGTCCCGACTTCTCCTGCGGGACGCCCGAGGTGAACGCCGGGTCGCTGTGCTGGTTGACGTCGTCGATCCCGTCGGCGGCGAAGTGGACGACCAGATCATCACTCCAGTCATCGTGCAGGAGGATGGTGTAGGGGATGTCGGTCATGGGCGGAGTAAAGAGGAAGACCTGGCCCAGATAGGGGGTGACGAGTTCGGCGACCGGGGGGCGGTTGAGGCGCACGGGCAGCACAGCGGAGGGCTCGCTGCTGACCATGTGGCCATCCTCAACCCGGACGGTGATGTTGTAGGTGTGCGGAGCATGGAGCGGGGGGAGGCCGAACGGCAGCATCGTCGAGACGCCGCGCTGCACATCGCCCAGATAAACGTCGGGGTAGGTCTCGCCGCTGGTGGCGACGGCCGTGGCGAAGACCTGCAGCGTGGCCGACTCCTTATCCTGCGCGGTGAGGGTGATCGGGATGTCGACCAGCGCGGGGTCGCCCTGGTAGTTGACGACGGGGGGCGCGGCGGCGGCGGTGACGCGCGGGATTTCATTCAGCATGATGTTGAACGGCAGGGACCACTCGCTCTGGGAGTGGACATCGCCGCCGTTGAGGGCAGTCGTATCGATCGCGCGCACGCGGATGGTGAACTGGGGATTGGCATCGTTGGGCGGCGCCTTCGGCAGGCTGATGGTGCGCATCTGGAGCGAATCGCGCGGAACGTCCTGCAGGATCTGGGCCGGGAGGAACCCATTGGCGATCAGATCGAAGATCTCGACCTCGACATCCAGGGTCGGCGATTCGAAGTCGTCGAGCTGGAGCGACAGGGGGACGTCGACGTGGGTCGATCCCCCCAGCGGGTAGTCAAAGCGAGCGGGGCCGGAGGCCGAAACGACCAGCGGCCGCTGATTGAGGGTGATTTCGAAGGGGCCGAAGAATTCGCCGAAGACATCCAGGTCGTCGCGGGCGCGGACCTGAACGGCGTAGCGCGGATGCGGCGTGCCGGGGTTTTTGGTCGGCAGATCCTGCAACGTGAGGGTCTGGACGGCGTTGCGTGGGATGTCGGGGAAGAGCTGATCGGCCGGGTCGGGGTCGCCCTGGACGAAGTTGATCTTCATTTCGACGTCGAGCAGTGCGGAATCCAGGTCGGAGACGGTGAGGTTGGGGACGCCGACGTCGATGGTCGGGTCGGTGTAGGAGTTGTCGTAGTGGAAGACAAAATTCGAGGGCAGGCTGGTGACAACGGCCAGGTCATTGATGCGGACGACGTCGATATCGGTGCCGCTGGCGCCCTGACCCTCGGCATTGGGCTGATTGATCGTGTCCTCGACGAGCAGGTGCAGGTCGTAGGTCCTGCCCTGTTCGAGGCCCATGGCCGCCCAGTTGTTGGCGACGGGCAGATTGGACTGGTTGATGGCCTCGCTGGTGGAGGTCATGACGAATTGCTGCTGCGTCCCTCCTTCGCCCTGCGGCGAGAAGGTGAAGGTGTAGCGGAAGTCGGGGGTGTTGTCGGGATCGTTCGCAAATAGGCGGAAACGCAGGTCGCGGGGGTCCTTGGCATCCACGGTCGACATCTCGATTTCGGGGAGGGGTTTGCCGAAGGTGTAGGTCGTGCTGCCCTCGCCCTCGGTGAGGGGCTGGAGGGCGATGAGGGAGACGCGAAAGCGACCCGAGCCCATGGTGGCCAGGTCCTGGCGTTCCTGGGCATTGACGAAGGCGGGGGGATTGTTCAGGTCGTAGGTCAGTTGGCGGTTGGAGCCGCCGATGGGGATCGTATCATTCTGGGTGAAGGAGAACTCGCAGGTGGCGGTACCGGGCAGGACGTTGCCGTCGTCGTCGATTTCCTGGATCCGCATGATGTAGAAGACGGTCGAGGCATCAACCTGCCACTGGAAGACGAGGACGGGGGAGGTCAGGATTGCATCATTGACCGGCGAGATGAAGACGGGGGCGGTTTGGGCGAAGGCGGCGCTGCCGAGGAGAACCAGTCCAAAGCCAAGCAGCCAGCGAGAGAACAGCCGTCCAGCCAGACGAGTCGCGTTCATGAAATGGCACCTCAATCAGACGTAAGATCCCTTGCAACGGTCAGAAACAGGCAACTCCGGCAACGGGTGGGCCCGCGGCGCGGAGGGGACAAGCTGCGCAGACGCCATGGGGAGCGAAGCCGGCGCGAAGGGGCGCGGCCTGCTCAGCGGTTGGGGCCCTTGGGCAACGGCAGCGTCTGATCAGCGTTGTCAGAATCTGGATAGCCCGTTTCGGGCGCGGCGTCAACCGGAGCATCCCCCGTCGCGTCGATATGGACCGATTCGGTGTCGACGATGTGAAGCGACTGGCTTTGGGACGGCGCGGCGGGGGGAGCGCTGGAGATCGGCTCGGTCGGCGCGACCGGAGTGGTCGCCGGCTCGGCGGATGGCGCGGCGGCTCCTTCGTCGGCCGGGGCGAACGGGTCGTCCGCGGCCGCGGGGGCAAACGGGTCATCCTCGGCAGGAGCGGCGAAGGGGTCCTCGGCTTCGCCCTCGCCCGGCTCCATCATTTCGATGTCCTCCATGCCGCTGTCGGCCGCGCGCTGGAAGACGTATTCGAAGCCGACGATCGGGCTGTAATCATAGCGCAAGCCGTTATCATTGAGCGGGACGCGCACGCCGGCAAAGACCTTGAAGTCGCGCGTGACGGAGTATTTGAGACTGGCCGCGGCGTCGAGCACACTTTCGAAGGCCCGCGTATAACTGCCGATCAGCTCGACGCCGCCGGCGAGGTCGTTCGTGATCAGGCCCTCGATGCCGAGTTTGTAATCGAAGGAACTGTATTCGCTGCCGAGCGTGGAGATGCTGCCGCCCAGCTCGCCGCGCAGAATGAAGCGCTTGGTCAGCTCGCGCTGCATCAGCATGCGCAGGGCGAGATCGGTGTGGCCGGTGCCGAGGAACTCGTCCTCATCGCCGGTGGGGAGCTTGACTTCGAACTGCAGGGCGAGGTCGAGGGGGGCTTTGGTGCGTTTGGGCAGGCCGAACTGCGAGAGGATCTGCCACTTGGTGAACAGGATGATGTCGCCGATGCCGTCGAAGTCGCGGTCGAATTCGCCCTTGAATTTGCGGGTGCTGCTGGCGGCGCCGAGCGGGACGATGAGCGGGGTGTCGCTTCCCTCGAGATTAACCTCCGACTCCAGCACGACGCTCTGGTCCACCTTGATCTCGACTTCGCCGCGCGTGGTCAACCAGATGTAGGGGATCAGGGCGCCGATATCGACGTTTTCGAGCAGGCCGTAGATCAGCGTCAGGGTGACGACGTCGGCGTCGAACTCGACGTTGCGGGCGCGGATGTCGATGACCGAGCGAAAGGGTTCGGTGGAGCGGGTGAGGACGTCGCCGGTGATCGATTCGAAGATGAAGGTCGAAGGGATCTCGATGTCCTGCTCCGAGACGATGGTGGTATCGACCTGGCGGCCGATATCCTCACCGTCGAAGCTGTCGAACGTGGCGTGCTGGTAGCTCAGGCCGAGGCCGATCTTGCCCTTGCCGATCGTATTGGCCTTATTGGTCACCAGCGAGCCGAACGAGTCGTAGATCGGCTGGCCGGTGGCCGGATCGAACACCAGGATGCCGGAGTAGGGGGTGACGACGCTGGGGCGGTTGCTGGCGCTGAGCGACTGGGTGAGGGCGGCGCTCAGATCCTGCGAGAGGTTCTGGCCGAGGGCGAAGGCGGTCTGCTGGAAGTTGATGCGTCCGAGGAAGCCCTGCCCAGTGATCTGGGTGCTCGCCAGATCGATCTGGTCGCCATTGGGCAGGGTGACGATCAGGCTGGTGTCGGGGTTGAAGTTGGGGTTGATCGGGACGATGCCGTCGCCGCCGATGACGTCGAAGCGATCGGCGGCGCGCGCGGGGACCGCGGCGAGCGCCAGGAGCAGCAGCGTGGCCAGCCACGTCCGGGAAGGGGGGCGGCGGATCAGGTGCGATCGACGCATGGCAGCACCAACCTTATGCGCGGGGGCGCGATCAACGGGATTGACATGGGGCAACGCGCGAGGCGCCGCCGCACGCTCAACTGGAGGATGTGCCTTCGGCGGTGACGGGATCGCCGGATACGCACGCGTCGCTCCGCTCCTACATCCGAACCAGAACGTACCCGTATCCTATCGGCACAACTTACCCGCCATGCTTCCCTCTGCCCGAAAAAATGTCAAGTTTTTCATCGGGGGCGAAAAGGATTGCGGCGCGGGGAGTTACGCGGCGGCAGGGCGGCCGGGGCGGGGCGGGTGAAACCCCTTGACGCGGCGCGCTCGATTTCCCTAACGTAGGGTGTTTGTCGGCGCCGCCGCCCGGGTTGCGGGGGGCGGGCCGGCGCTTATGCGGTGGGTATAGCTCAGTTGGTTAGAGCGTTGGATTGTGGCTCCAAAGGCCGTGGGTTCGAGTCCCATTACCCACCCCAGGTTTCGCGCGAGGGGGCCGATCGGGCCGGCTTCGGCCCGGTCGGCCCGCTGCTCTACCCGGCCCCGATCCGTTGCGGCCCGATCCGCCCCCGCCCGCTGACGTCATGCCCCAACCCCGGAAATTCACCGTCGGCCTGCTGCAGATGGCGCTTCAGCGCGACCCGGAGGCCAATCTGACGCATGCGGCCGGGATGATCCGGCGGGCGGCGGCCGACGGGGCCGAAGTGATCTGCCTGCCCGAACTGTTCCGTTCGCCCTACTTCTGCCAGCGGGAGGATGCGGCGCTGTTCGACCTGGCCGAGCCGATCCCGGGGCCGGCGACCGAGGCGCTGGCGGGGATCGCACGCGAGTGTCAAGCCGTCATCCTTGCGCCGCTGTTCGAACGCCGCGCCGCGGGCGTCTACCATAATAGCGTGGCGGTGCTGGACGCCGACGGCCGGCTGGCGGGGATTTACCGCAAGATGCACATCCCCGACGACCCGTGCTTCTACGAGAAATTCTATTTCACGCCGGGCGACCTGGGGTTCCGGGCGTTCGACACGCGCTACGGCCGGATCGCGCCGCTGATCTGCTGGGATCAGTGGTACCCCGAGGCGGCGCGGCTGGCGGCGCTACGTGGGGCATGCCTGCTGCTCTATCCGACCGCCATCGGCTGGCATCCGAGCGAGAAGGCGACCCACGGCGAGGCCCAGCGCGAGGGGTGGATCACAATCCAGCGCAGCCATGCCATCGCCAACGGGCTTTACGTGGCCGCCGTCAACCGGATCGGGCTGGAAAAGGACGAGCGGGGCGGCGATGGGCTGGAGTTCTGGGGATCGAGTTTTGTGTGCGATCCGTTCGGGACGATCCTGGCGCAGGCCCCGGTGGACCAGGAAGCGATCGTGACGGCCGAGGTGGATCCGGCGCGGATCGAGGAGACGCGGCGCGGCTGGCCATTCCTGCGCGACCGGCGAATCGATGCCTACGGCGACCTGACGCGCCGGCTGATCGACGAAGGCTGATGGAGGGACACGCGCCGCGGCCGGCGCCGGGATCGCCGGCGGCCTTGGGCTACCGCCACCCCGCCGAATGGGAGCGGCACGCGGCGACATGGCTGGCGTGGCCGCACAACCGGCGCGACTGGCCGGGGAAGTTCGCGCCGGTGCAGTGGGTGTATGCCGAAATCGTGCGGCGGCTGGCGCCGGGCGATCGGGTGCGGATCCTGGTCCAGGACGCCCGGCACGAGGCCCTGGCCGCCAGCCAGTTGCGGCGGGCGGGGGCGCGGCTGGAGCGCGTGGAGTTTTTCCAGATCGAGACGGATCGCGGGTGGTGCCGCGACATGGGGCCGATCTTCGTGGTGCGTGAGCAGCCGGCGCCGCGGGCGGCGATCGCCGACCTGCACTTCAACGCCTGGGCCAAATACGCCAACTGGCGGAAAGACGCCCGGGTGGCGGGGGAGCTGGCGCGCCGGCTGGGGATGCCGCGGCTCGACGTGCGGACGGCCGACGGAAGGCCCTTCGTGCTGGAGGGGGGCGCGATCGACGTCAACGGCGCGGGGGTCGTGCTGACGACCGAGGAATGCCTGCTGGATCCGACGACGCAGGTCCGCAATCCGGGGCTGACGCGCGACGAAGTGGAACGGGCGCTGGGCGATGCGCTGGCGGTGCGGCAGGTGGTCTGGCTGGGCCGGGGGATCGCGGGGGACGACACGCACGGCCACGTCGACGACCTGTGCCGGTTCGTCAATCCGACAACGATCGTCTTGTGCCAGGAGCCGGACGGCGCAGACGCCAATCACCGGCCGCTGGCGGAGAACCGCGAGCGGCTGGAGGGGCTGCGGCTGGCGGGCGGGGGGAAGGCCGAGGTGATCGCGCTGCCGATGCCCGAGCCGCTGTGGTTTGACGGGCTGCGGCTGCCGGCGAGCTATGCCAACTTCTACATCGGCAACGAGGTGGTGCTCGTGCCGACGTTCAATGATCCGCGCGACCGCGAGGCGCTGGGGATTCTGGGCGAGTGCTTCCCGACGCGCACGGTCGTGGGGATCCATGCCGTCGACCTGGTGTGGGGACTGGGGACGCTGCACTGCCTGACGCACGAAGAGCCGGCGGTCTGACGGGGTTGCCGGGCGGCTTCGCCACGGCAAACAGTCTCCAGACTCACCGCTTCTACCCAGTTTTCCCCCTTGATCCCGCCGCGCCGTTTCTTTACCTTGAACCGGCGTCTCAACTGCTTTGTTCTTTCACCGTGGGCCAGGGGGAACTTGGGGAGGTTGCGGTGAATTCCGTCGTCATTGAAAACCCGATCTTCAACTCGCCCTTCGCCGAACCCACTCGCCGCACCCAGCCCGGTTCCCCGGGGAGCTGACGATGAGTAAAGCGATGGGCAAACTCGCCACGACGCGACCCGACGCCCTCTTCGACCGCATCGTCTCGATCCTCGAACAGGCGCGCGGCAACGTCCTCCGCACCGTCAACACCAGCATGGTGACCGCCTATTGGCGCTGGGTGGGTCCGATCAGGCTGCTAAAGGCGCCGATCTTAGGAATCGACTAGACAAGCATTTCAAACAGAAGTTTCGAGAGCCTGGCAGACAGCAACAGCAATCATGAACCGCAAGCGCCACCGATCCGCGGGGTCGGCCGGTTGCCGGTCCGGTCCCGGCCGCGAGAAAGACGTTCTGATGAAGGTTGCCATGGTGAGTCAGGTGAAGGGAAAGGCCGAAGACCATCCGGGGATCTACGGCTCGGGCACGGCGAAGGTGTCGCCCTGGGCGACGTCGCCGGTTTCGAAGCCCTTGCGGAACCAGCGCATGCGCTGCTCGGCGGTGCCGTGGGTGAAGGCGTCGGGGACGACGCGGCCCTGGGCGCGGCGCTGGAGGGTGTCGTCGCCGACGGCGCTGGCGGCGCCGAGCGCTTCCTCGATGTCGCCGGGCTCGAGGATGGCGCGGGTGCGCTGGGCATGGTGCGCCCAGACGCCGGCCAGGAAGTCGGCCTGCAATTCGAGGCGGACCGATTGTTCGTTCGCCGCGGCCTGGGTCTGGCGGCCGCGGGCCGACTGCACGCGGTCCATGGCGCCGAGCTGATGCTGGACGTGGTGGCCGATCTCATGGGCAATCACGTAGGCCTGGGCGAAATCGCCCGGCGCGCCGAAGCGGCGGTTCAACTCGTCAAAGAAGGTCAGGTCGAGGTAGACCTGCTGATCGGCGGGGCAGTAGAACGGGCCGACGGCGGCGTCGGCGAAGCCGCAGGCCGACTCGACGCCGTCGGAGAAGAGGACGAGGGTCGGCTCGCGGTATTGCCGTCCCATCTCGGCGAACAGGGCATGCCAGACATCCTCGGTATCGGCGAGCACGACCGAGACGAACTCGGCGGTTTCGGCCTGGGCGGGATCGACCTCGACCTGTTCGTAGGTGGCGGGCCCGCCGCCCTGGCCGGAGATGAGGGTCAGGACCTCAAGTGGGTTGAGCCCGGCGAGCAGGCTGATGCCGAGCAGGAGGAGCAGGCCCATGCCGCCGCCGACCATCGGGACGCCGCCCATGCGCCCGACCGGCCGCCGTCCGCGCCGATCCTCGACGTTTGAGGTGGTCGGGTTAATCAGACCACTTTTGGGGGGTGTACAAGTAAAGTCCTGCGGGCTGGGTTTTCACCGGGAGGGCAATGGATATCCCTCCCGGTTACTGTCTTGATTCGGGTAGCTGGCCGGCTCCCGAACAACCGCACCTTGCTCCGCGCATCATCCTTTCGCAAACCTTTTCGATTCGATCCTCCACTGTCTTGGAGGCTGGCGCCTCCCCCCTGTGGGGGGACGGGAGGGGGGCTGAGGCGTGATACACTTCTCACGGCGTTCGGCCCTCGAGCGAGGCGTGGGGGCGCTCGTGGTTGTAGAACTCGATCCAGGAGGCAATCCCAGCCTCCGCTTCCCAGACCGATTCGTAGCGCTTCAGGTAGATTTCTTCGTACTTCAGGCTGCGCCACAGCCGCTCGACGAAGACGTTGTCCAGCGCCCGGCCGCGCCCGTCCATGCTGATGGCGAT
>MVZB01000109.1 GCA_002068205.1 candidate division BRC1 bacterium ADurb.BinA292 | reverse complement strand
CCCGACCCGGTCTGGAACACGTCGATCGGAAAGTGCCCGTCCAGCTTGCCGTCGATCACTTCCTGCGCCGCCCGGTCGATCAGCTCCGCGACGGCCGGCTCCAGCAGCTTCAACTCCCGGTTCACCCGCGCGCAGCACTGCTTCACCAGCCCCAGCGCGCGAATGAAGACCCGCGGGAACACCGTCCCGCTGATTGGAAAATTCTCCACCGCGCGCTGCGTCTGCGCCGCATACAGCGCGTCGGCCGGCACTTTCACCTCGCCGAGCGAATCGTGTTCAATCCGGTATTCCATCAGCTCATTGATTCCTTTCCGTCTGTCTCTGCCTCAAAATCTCGTCCCTCGTCCCTCGTCCTCGTAATCACCCCCAACGGCCCTCCCGGAATTCGGCTCTCGGCTCTCGTCCCGCGTCCTCGGCTCTCGAAATCACCACTTTTCGGCCGTTCGCATTACCCACTCCCATCACTCCCGCACCTCAAAATCGGCCACCAGCACCAGATGATCCGAGGCGTTCGGTGAATCCGGCGGTTCCAACCCAGCCGCCGCCAGCGCCTCGGCCGGCATCTCGGGAGTCCACAGCGTGAAGTTGCGCTTGAGCTTCAGCGCGTCATCGCTGAACAGAACGTAATCGAGCTTGCCCGGTCCGAACTCCGACGGGTCCCAGCGCCAGGTGTAAGTCTGCGGCGAGTGCGTGTGGCGCAGCGGCGCGCTGACCAGCGACCCATGGGCCCGCCCCGGGGCGAAATCCCCGCCGAACCGCTCGTTGTCGAAAATGTCGCCGTCGCGCACCGCATACAGCTCGCGAGCGTAGCCCACCATGTTGAAATCCCCGCAGAGGATCACGGCGTCATCGGGATTGCCGGCGATCAGCGCCTCGGGCGACCCCGTCAGGATATCGCGCCAGGCGGCGATGGCGCGGTCGTGCTCGCGCTGGCGCGCCTCGTAAAACGCGCAGCACGGCGTGTGCATGTTGAACAGCACCAGCCCGCGCACGGCGCCCCCCGTCGTCGGCACGTCGAACCGGCAGATCAGGTTTTCGTCGACCACGGCCTGCTGCGCCGGCGCCCAGCGGCTCAGCGTCACCACGTCCGCCTGCTGCGCGCCGTGCCACTGCTGCCCTTCCCCGGGCGGCAGGACGCCCGTGACAAACGCCACGGCCTGCGCGACCGTCCACTCCTCCAGTTCCTGAAAGCAGATCAGATCGGGCCGCAGCGCCCGCAGGTAGCGCGCGAATGGCTCCGGGTTCTTCACGATGTTCGACTTGAGCACGTTGTGCACCAGCAGGCGGATGTCGCTCGGCGCCATCCGCTCCAGCGCAATCGGCTCGTGGACTTCCTCCCCCTCCGGCGCCGGCAGCAGATACTCGATGCTCCCCTCGTTCGGCAGCCGGTCACCGGTCGTCAGGTCCTGCAGGAAGAACCGGATCAGCGGCGGATCGGGCAACGTCGCCAGATCCGCGTACGGACCGATCCCTCCCAGCGCGATCTGATACTCGAACGTATCGCTCGAATGCGTCGGCATCATGATCAGGCCGACGTCGTTGAGCGTCGTCTGCGTGGTCTGGCCGTCGGGCCCGTGGCGCGTGACGATTTTTTCCCCGAAAGCGATCTGCACGTCGACGCCGAGCCCATCGCGCCGCAGACCGGTCTCGGCGGAGCCATCGACATCGAGGAACAGACTGATCCGATTCCCGATCGGCGACTCGGCGTCCTGCATCAGCGTCTCGCGGCCGGTCTCCAGCAGCAGATGCAAATGCTCGCGGTCGTGCGCGGCCCACAGCCGCCCCAGGTCGAGCGTCCCGGTCGTCGGGACGTCGCCCCGGTCGTCGTGCAGCATCCCCGCCTCGCACCAGTCGTCGAACTGACCGTCCATCACGATCGGCTGCGCCGATGCGCCGGCGGCGATCAGCAGCAGCCAGAGCCATGTCGCGCGGCGTGCCATCGGCGCCGTCTCCTTCGGCGGTCAACCCGCCGCCGGCGCCGCAACCGGCCGCCGCGGCGCGGGAATCAGCCCCAGCGTCTCGTCCAGGCCGAACAGCAGATTCATGTTCTGAATCGCCTGGCCGCTGGCGCCCTTGACCAGATTGTCGGTCGCCGCCATCGCGATCACGCTCCGCGCGTGTTCGTCAACAACGACCGAGATGTCGCAGAAATTGCTCAGCATCACGGCGCCGGTGCGCGGCGCTTCCCCGTCCGGCAGCATGCGGATGAACGGCTCGCCGGCGTAGAACTCGCGATACAGCGCCATCGCCTCGGCCGTCGTCCACGGCGCGCGCAGTGGCGCCGTGCAGGTGCTCAGAATGCCGCGCGACATCGGGATCAGGTGCGGCGTGAACACCAGCCGCAGCTTCCGCCCGGCGAGACGGCTGAGCTGCTCCTCGATTTCCGGCCGATGCCGATGCGTCGCGACCCCGTAGGCATTGACCGATTCGTTGCACTCGGGAAAGTGCGTAATGTCGCTCGGCTTCCGGCCGGCGCCCGACACCCCGGTCAGGCTGCTGATCACGATCCGGTCCAGGTCCACCAGTTCGCCCTGGCGCATCAACGGGGCCAGCGCCAGAATCGCCGTGATCGTATGGCAGCCGGGGTTCGCAATCGCCGGCGCCTGCTTCAACTCGTCGCGGAAAAGTTCGGGCAGGCCGTAGGGGATCCGGCTGTTCAGCTCGCGCGCCTTGTGCTCCACCTTGTAGGTCTTCTCATACAGGTCCACCGATTCGAACCGGAAGTCGGCCGACAGATCGACCACCTTCAGGCCCGCCTCGATCAGCCGGGCGGCGTATTCCTGCGCCGCCGTGTGGGGCAGCGCCAGGAACGCCGCGTCGCACTGCTCAATCAGCCGTTCAAGATCAATCGGCTCAATCGCCGGATCATAGAGACCGCGCAGCGCGGGAAAGTAGGCCGCCACCGGCTCGGGCGCGTCCACCCGCGCCATCAGGCAGGTCACCTCCGCCTGCGGGTGCGACGCCAGCAGCCGCAGCAGTTCCCCGGCGGTGTAACCCTTGGCCCCTAGGATTCCGATGCGCATCATCCCCTCCCCGTTGCCTCCCGCGGCAAGGGATTTCGCCATAGTCTATGCGCGGCTGCGGGCAAGTTGCACGCGGAAAAAAATCACAACCCGGCGGGGGCGCGCTCGCCGGCCGCGGCCGGACTCGCCACGCGGCGCGCGCCGAACGTCCGCTCGATCAGCACATAGAACAGCGGCGCGAACAGCGTCACGAGAAACGTCGAGGTGACCACCCCGCCCAGAACGCCCGTGCCGATCGCCCGCTGCGCCCCCGCACCCGCCCCGTTGGCGAACGCCAGCGGGATCACGCCGAACCCGAACGCCAGCGACGTCATCACGATTGGCCGCACCCGCAGCTTGGCCCCTTCCAGCGTCGCCTCCACCAGGTCCATCCCCTCATCGTACCGCGCCTTGGCGAACTGCACGATCAGGATCGCGTTCTTCGTCGTCAGCCCGAGCGTCGTCAGCAGGCCGATCTGGAAATACACGTCGTTGGGCAGATCGCGCAGCGTCGACGCGATCACCCCGCCGATCGCCCCCAGCGGCAGCGCCAGCAGCACTGAAACCGGCACCGGCCAGCTCTCATACAGCGCCGCCAGACACAGGAAGATCACCAGAATCGAAAACGCATACAGAATCGGCGCCTGCGACCCGGCCATCCGTTCCTGATACGATAACCCCGTCCAGTCATGCGCGATCCCCTGCGGCAGCTTCTTGACGAACTCTTCCATCAACTGCATCGCTTCGCCCGAGCTCCGGCCCGGCGCCGGCTCACCCAGGATGTTGATCGACGGAAAGCCGTTGAACCGTTCCAGCTTGGGCGAGCCATACGTCCAATGCCCCGTGGCGAACGATGCGAACGGCACCATCCGCCCCTCCGGATTGCGCACATACAGCTTCTTCAAGTCCTCGGGCAGCATCCGATACGGCGCGTCGGCCTGCACATACACCCGTTTGACGCGCCCTCCCTGGATGAAGTCATTGACGTAGGCGCTCCCGAACGAGGCGGAGATCGTCGCATGGATC
This sequence comes from candidate division BRC1 bacterium ADurb.BinA292, assembly GCA_002068205.1. Classification (GTDB taxonomy): domain Bacteria; phylum Sumerlaeota; class Sumerlaeia; order MVZB01; family MVZB01; genus MVZB01. The sequence continues at coordinate 6,345 of MVZB01000109.1, read as the reverse complement.
GCATCGATCGCCACCCCCAGCGCGCCGGCCTTCCCCCAATCCACCTCGACGCGATACTGCGGCACGTCCTCCAGCCCGTTGGCGCGCACTCGCGTCAGCCGCGGTTCCTCCGCCGCCATTGACAGGATCTGATTGCGCGCCTCCATCAACGCGTCGTGGCCCACGCCCCCGCGGTCCAGCAGTTGAAAGTCGAAACCCCCGGCCTGGCCCAGTTCAATCACCGCCGGCGGCGGGAAGGCAAACACGCTCGCGTTGCGGATCCTCGCGAACCGTTCCATCGCGCGGTTGACCACCGCCTTGACCTTCAATTCCGGCGCGTGGCGTTCCTCCCAGTCGCGCAGCTTCACGAACGCCAGCCCGGCGTTCTGCGCCACGCCCGAAAAACTCCGCCCCGCGATCGTCAGCGTCGATTGCGCCGCCTCGTGCTCTTGCTCCATGAAGTACTCGCGCACCTCCGCCATCACCGCCTCGGTCTGCTCCAGCGTCGACCCGGTGGGAAGCGTCGCCTGCACGAACAGAATCCCCTGGTCTTCATCCGGCAGGTAGGCGGTCGGCATCCGCCGGAACAGATAGAACATGCCGCCGACGATCAGCAGGAAAATCACGATATACCGCATTTTGCGGACCAGGATGCGCCCGACGACGGCCAGGTAGGTGACCCGCGCGCGGTCGAACACCCGTTCAAACCAGCGGAAAAACGGCCGCATGAAGAAAATCGCGTGTTCGCCCGGCGAATGATGCCGCGCGACCGGCTTGAGCAACGAGACGCACAGCACCGGCGTCAGGATCAGCGCCACGACCACCGACAGGACCATCGCCGCGATGATCGTCACCGAGAACTGCCGGTAGATCACCCCCGTCGAGCCGCCGAAAAACGCCATCGGACCAAAAACCGCCGAGAGCACCAGCCCGATCCCGATCAGCGCGCTCGTGATCTCGCGCATCGATTTCTCCGTCGCCGCGCGCGGCGCCAGCCCCTCCTCGGTCATGATCCGCTCCACGTTCTCCACCACGACGATCGCGTCATCCACCAGCAGGCCGATTGCCAGCACCATTGCGAACATCGTCAGCATGTTGATTGAAAAACCGAACAGCGCGAGCGTCGCGAACGTCCCCAGAATCACCACCGGCACCGCGATCGTCGGAATCAGCGTCGCCCGCAGATTGCCCATGAAGACGTACATCACGAAGAACACGAGCACGATCGCCTCGAACAGCGTCTTGACCACCTCTTCCATCGCGGCCTTCACGAACGGCGTCGTGTCGTACGGATAGATCACCTTCATCCCGGGGGGAAAGAACGCGGAAAGCTCCTCCATCTTCTTCTTGACGGCGTCGGCCGTATCGAGCGCGTTCGCCCCCGCCGCCTGGCGTATCGCGAGCGCCGCCGACGGCTTGCCGTTGAACAGCGCGTCCGAACCGTAGAACTCGGTTCCCAGTTCGGTCCGTCCCACGTCGCTGACGCGGACGACCGAGCCATCGGAATTCGTCCGCAGCGGAATCGCCGCGAATTCCTCCGGCGTCTGCAACAGATTCTGCACGATGATCGACGCGTTCAGCCGCTGCCCTTCCACCGCCGGCGCCCCGCCGAACTGCCCCGCCGACACCTCGACATTGTACTTCGCCAGCGCCTGCACCACGTCCGTGATCGTCAGCTGATACTGCGTCAACTTCTCCGGATTCAGCCAGACCCGCATCGCATACTGCGACCCGAACGTGTTGACCTCGCCCACCCCCGGCACGCGCGCCAGCACCTTCTCGATGCTTGACTGTGCATAGTCGTTCAGGTCGGCGCTATCCATGCTGCCGTCCTCGGAAACGAGCCCGACGATGATCAGGTAATTGCGCGTCGACTTGCTCACCTTCACGCCCGCGCGCTGGACCACCTCCGGCAGACTCGCCATCGCCAGCTGCAGCTTGTTCTGCACCTGCGCCCAGGCCAGGTCCGGATCGGTGCCGGGTGCGAATGTCAGCTCGACGCGCCCGGCGCCCGAGGCATCGCTCGTCGCCGACGTGTAGAGCAGATTGTCGAAGCCGGTCATCTTCTGCTCGATGATCTGCACCACGCTGTCCTCGACCGTCTGCGCCGACGCGCCCGGATAGAACGCGTCAATCGCGATCGACGGGGGCGCGATCGGCGGATACTGTGAAACGGGCAGATGGTAGATCGCCAGCGCCCCGGCGAGCATCAGCACGATTGCGATCACCCAGGCGAAGACCGGCCGCTTGAGAAAGAAGGAGGAAAGCATCAGGCGCCGTTCCCCGAATAAACTGACGAAACTGACGAATCCGAAACACGCGTCTCCGCCGCGGTTTCTCCCCCGGCATCCGACGCCACGACGACCGCCGCGCCCGGCCTCACGCGCTGCATCCCTTCGATGATCACCCGGTCGCCGCGCGCCAGGCCGCTTGTCACCAGCCACTGGTCGCCGATGGCGCGATCCAGCGTCAGCATCCGCTGTTCAACCTTCCCCTCCGCGTTCACCGTCAGGGCCAGCGGATTCCCCTTCGGATCGCGCGAGACCGCCTGCTGCGAGACGAGGATCGCATCGTTGCGCGTCCCTTCGGTCACGATCGCATGGACGAACATGCCGGGCAGCAACAGCCCCTCGGGGTTGGGAAATACGGCGCGCAGCGTGACCGACCCCGTGCTCTGATCCACGGTGACGTCGCGGAATGCCAGCGTCCCCGTGTGGTCATACGCGCTGCCGTCCTCGAGCCGCAGGCCGACCGTGTCGATCGTCGCGGTGTCTGAAGTCAACTCCGCCGATTCAAGCCGCCGGCGCAGCGCCAGCAGTTCGGACGTGGATTGCGACACATCCACATAGATCGGATCGAGCTGCTGGATCGTCGCCAGCGGGGTCGCCTGATGCGCCGTCACCAGCGCCCCGACCGTCACCTGCGAGATCCCGATCCGTCCCGAGATCGGCGCCACGATCCGCGTGTGGTCCAGTTGGATCCGCGCCGCTTCCAGCGCCGCCTGCGCCTGCCCGATCCCGGCTTCCGCGACGCCCACCGCCTCGCGCTGGCTGGCCAGTTCCGCCTCGGCCGACACCAGCGCCGCCTCCGCGACGCGCGCCTCCGTCACCATCTTGTCCCGCTCGCTCTGCGAAACGATCCCTTCGCTCGCCAGCTGCTCGATCCGTTCCAGATCGGTGCGCGCCAGCGTAAGCACGGCCTGCCGCTGCCGCACCGCCGCCTCGGCGGCCGCAATCGCGGCCCGCGCCCGATCCGCCGCCTGCCGCGCGCCCGTCAGGTTCGCCTCGGCCTGCGCCACTTCCGCCTCGAACGGCGCCGGATCGATAATGTACAGCACCTCCCCTTGCTTGACGTCCGATCCTTCCGTGAACAGCCGCTGCTGGATCAGACCGCTCACCTGCGGCCGGATTTCCGCGATGAGCCGCGCCGCCGTCCGCCCGGGCAGCTCCGTCTTGAGCGTGACCGGCCGCGGCTCGACTACCTCGACGGCGACTTCCGGCGGCGGCGCGCCCTCCGGGCCGCCCCCCCCGCTGGCCTCTTCGGCCGTGCCCGGTCGCGTATAGTGGTAAATGGCGGCCCCGGCGGCGACGACCAGGAGCCAACCGACCAGCGTCTTCGCGGCGGCGCCGCGAACCCGTCTGCTGTTCATCCTTGCGTGCATTTTGACTTCATTCACTTCTGAGCGGACTGAGTGGGGATGGGTTCTTTCGATCCAACGGGGCCGGCGGCCCGGCCCGCCTTCAGGGACTCTCGACTTCCTTGCGCGCTTCATTTACGAGATGACGATACAACTCGCCGCGTTGCTTGCGGCTCAGCAGCGACAGATTGAGCAGGTCGTGAAAGTGCAGACCCAGCGCCGCGAAGAAGAGCACCGCGCAGGGATTGAAATCGCCCCGGGACGTCAGCCGCCGATGGAACCGTTTACGCAGCTCCGCGCGCGTGCCGCCGATCAGTTCCGGCTTGTTCGCCACCACCGCCAGCAGCGCCGCGCTCAGGCGATGGTGATCGCGTGAATAGCCCTGCAGCGTCAGGATCTCCACGACCAGGTCGCTGGCGTTCCGGTCGCCAAGCTGCCGGCGGACACGTTCGCGTTCCTGCTCGAAACGCTCCGCCATCCGGGCGACCATCGCCTCCAGCAGCGACTCCTTCGTCGGAAAATGGTAGATCAGCCCGCCCTTGCTGAGCCCGGCGCGCTCGGCGACGGCCTCCAGCGTCAGATGCGCCGCCCCCGCTTCAATCACGACCGTTTCGGCGGCGGCAAGTATCGATTCCCGGCAACTGACCCGCGGCATCGGCCCCTCCTCCGGTCCTGACTGTACCGACCGGACGGTACAGTATCCTCCTCTGTCGGCAACATGTCAACAACGCGCCGAGCCCCCGTTCAAAAACCACCGGCCCTGTGTCACAAATCGGCGATCAGCGGTGAATGGGACGCGACCATGGAACAGCACGGCGGCAATCTCCCTCCGATGGACCGCACCCGGGTTACCCGGAAACACCTCAACGACTGCGGCTTTGAGGATGATTACGTCCCGGGGACGATGGCCAGTCGCCCCGCCATGGTCTGGCCGCTGACATGCCTGGCTAGGTCGCTCTGCGAGGGTTTCGATGCTGAACAAAGACTACAGCGAAATGTTGCGCGCGTTATCCGGCGAGGGAATTCCGTAGCACAAGACCCACACAGGCCAGGGTTTGGACCTGACATCCCACCGACCTCCCCCAGAAAGACAGAGAATCCATAATTAACGTAGGCCCCCCGTCTCGCTCCCGTCCATCGCCTTCACGCCCCCCCTCGGGCCACCCAGGATTCGGCTCTCGGCTTTCGATCCTACATCAGTCTCCCCCCGCAACCCGGATCCGTCCCGGCCGGTGTGGGACCGACGCCCTTGCCGGCCACTTCCCCCCCGCTTCCCGTCAGGGATGCCTGGCCTCACCGCAGCCCCGGCAGATCCGGCAACACCCCCGCCAGCGATCGGTCGGTCAGATGGGGCTCCAGGTGCCCCCGAATGTATTCGCGGTCGATCTCCTCAAACGCCGGCATCCGCCCGAACGACGGACGCCACTGGCGCACGTCGGCCGCCGTGGCCCGCTCCATCACGATCCCCCCCTCCATCACGCGCCGCAAGAGCTGCCCCTCCTGGTCATACCACACGGTCGAGCTGGACGGGCCCACGCGTTCGGTCATGCGCCACGCCTCGATCTTCCCCCCACCGAATTCGATCGTCTCCAACCCCTCCACCTCGACATCCAGGTTCAGGTGATACAGCCCGAACAGCGGGTGATCGACGCGCGTCGACCAGCGCTGGCCGGCCGCCAGCTGCCGCCGCCGCGAGACGATCGGCAGGATCACGTCGCTCAACACGACGGGGCTTTCCAGCGGCGCGCTGCCGCACAGATCAATCTCCCCCGCCAGCCCCGACCCGCCGTCGAGCAACTCGCCGCCGTTCGCCGCCGGCAGCTGCCACAGCGCCGCCGCCGCGGTCGTCGCCGTGGTCGCACTCTCGTTCCCCTCGACTCGAATCCGGTAGAACAGCCGCTCTCCCTCGGTGAAGGCGCTCAGCTCCAGCCGCCGCCCCAGCGCATCGGCCTGGGCCTGGATCGTCTCCAGCTCAAACGCCACGTTCATCCGCACCCGGATCGCGAGCGTCAGCGGCACCCGCAGCCCCAGCATCCGCGCTTCCAGAAAGGTCAGCGATTCCAGATCATATTTCGGCAGCGTCGCCTGAACCGCGGCGGGTGGGGTTGACCCCGGCGACGCCCGCTCCTCGACCGCGGCCGACGCGACCGGCGACTCTTCCTGCACGATCGACAGCCACGTCGCCCCCAGCCGCCGGCCCGCCTGCTGGATCCACAGCACATGCGAGTAGCCGCCGAACTCGACCATCAGCACTTCGGGCGCAATCCCCATCTGGCGCAACGTCGACCCCGGCCGCGTCGATTCGTTGCGCCACAATGTGAATATCACGGCCAGCCAGCCGGCCGTCACCAGCAGCCCTACCCACAGCCGCGGCGAACTCAATCGCCGGCGCCGGCGCCCTTCCCCGGCCGGCGCCATTCCGGCGGGTGGCGGGGCGGCGGGCAGGGGTTCGGTCATGGCGGCGTGTCCCGTCTTAGAAACTCGGCGCGGCGATTTCAGACGCGGCGTCATTGTGACCCAAACCGCGCCAAAGCAAAAGCGATTGCATTGGCCGATGCCCGCCCCCGACCAACTGTGATACAGTGTGACCGCCGCCGAACGCCCCCTGCGGGATCACGACCGGCGGCATCTTGCGACGGAGGATGTTTCGATGAAGTGGTTGTCCGGGCTGCTGGCGCTGCTGCTCATGAGTCTCGCCCTCGAAGGCGCCGCCGCGGCGGAGCAGGGGG
>MVZB01000108.1 GCA_002068205.1 candidate division BRC1 bacterium ADurb.BinA292 | reverse complement strand
GGCCGATCCAATTTCCGCTGGCCGGCCTTCGCCCGCCTGTTGGCCACGATGCTCCTGTTCTTCGCCGTGCCGCTGGCCGGCCTGCCGCTCGTGCGCCGGCTCCAGGCCGACGTCGCCTATAATGAAGGCGGCGCCTACCTGACCCGTTATGACCTGTTCGGCCAGAGTTGGCCGCCCGAGGAGGCGCTGGCGAATTTCGAGCTCGCCGCCGAGTCGCTCCGCGAGGCCCTCCGCCTGCAACCGAGCCATTCCTTCGCCTGGCAGAAGCTGTCGCAAGCCCAGTGGCTTGGCGGCCTGATGAAGGCCCGCATGGCGGCCCTGCGCCAGACCGACGGCGCGCCCGCGGCCGACCTGACCCGCGCCGCGCTCGACGACATGAAGGCCGCCCTCGGCTCCCTTTTCAAGGCCGCCGAGGGGCTCGATTACCACTATCTGCCTTATCAGCGCGGCCGGATCTATCAATCGCTCTACCGCGTCACCGGCGACCCGCGCTATCAGCAGCTCTACGTCGAGGGGCTGGAACAGGCGCTCGCCTACTCCGATGTGTTCGTGGATGGTTTGCATGAACTGGCCGAGGCGCTCGCCCGGAATCCGGCGACGCGCCCGCGCGCCATGGAGCTGCGGCGCCGGATCATTCAGTTCTGGCCCGATCATTTCGTCCGCTGGTACGTCGACCCGGCCTACGAGCTGATTGCGAACAAACGTTACCAGGCGGCGGCCCGCGAACTGGGCTGGATCGTCGATCTATGGGCGGACCGCGATCCCTGGGTCCTCATCGAAGCCGCCCTGGCCCATCTCCGCGCCGGCGACCGCGACCGGGCGCTCGAACTGATCCGCCAACTTCGGGAGCGCGATCTGCCGACCTATCATGGCGCCGGCGGCCATCTGCTTGAGCCCCTTCTGCTCGGGCAATGGGCGCAGGCTTACGAAGCGCTGGCGAGCATCATGCCGCCCGACGCCCCCTCGCGCGCCGAAATGAAGGTCGTCGAACACGAACTGCAACGACGCCTCGGCCGCGCCACCGAGCCCTCGCGCTACCCACCGCCGGAAGGCGTGGCGGCCGACGCATGGCAACGGCTGGTCGCCGAGACGCGCCCGATGGTCCTGCTGCACCTGTTCAACGATCCGGAGCGGGCCGAACAGGCGCTGCGGGACCGACTGGCGCTGCCCGGGCCGCCGCCGGCTGTCGATTTCTGGCTCGAAGCGATCTACATCGCGCGCGCCCGGGGCAACGCCGAGCTGGGACGCGAAGCGCTGGAACGGGCCGCCGCGCTCGATCCCCGCCACCCGGCGCTCCTCGCCCTGCGCCCGACGCCCGACGAGGAACCGTAGCGCCTGTCCCCCAGTCCCTATCCGCTTGCTTTGACTGATTCCGCTCTTTACAGTGTTCGTGACCGCTCTTGACCGCCCCGCCGGGCGCCGCGGATGGCCGCCGGCGCACGGGCGCATGACCCCTCCCCGATGGGCTAGCAGGTCGGACTGATTGTGAATCGCGTCAAGCCCCCGACGACCGAAGCGTCGCAAACTCGCATCCTGATCGTTGATGATGAACCGATGCTCCGCTCGGTCGTCCAGGACTTCCTGGCCCTACTCGGCTATCAAAAGTACTGGCTGGCCGGCGACGGGCGCGAGGCGCTCGAAATCCTCCGCGCCCACCCCATCGACGTCATGCTGAGCGACATCCGCATGCCCGAAATGGAACTGGAGGAGTTGCTGACGATCGTCAACGACGAATTCCCCGGTCTGGTCGTAATCGCCACATCGGGTTATTCGGATTTCGAAAGCGCGCGCAATATCCTCTGTCGCGGCGCCCACGACTTCCTTGAAAAACCGCTCAACCTGGACGCGCTGGAGCAATCCATCGGCTGGGTCATCCGCCGGCGCAGAATCCTCGACGAGGTCGCCGAACAATTCGGCGCCGGCCCGACTGGCGACGAAGCCTGGCGCCGGCTCGACCACCTGTGCGACACGCTGACCGACGCCGGCCGCACCTTCCCGCGCGCCCTGCTCCATTGCGTCCGGACCTATCAGCTCTCGCGCCGGCTCGACCTGCCGCTCAGCGAAGAGGAACATCAGGAACTGGCCCTGGCGATCCTCCTGCACGAGATCGGCGCCAGCCTGCAGGTTCATTCCATCTGCGCCCTGCCGCGCCTGCTCGACGAGGAAGAACTCGCCCTGGTCCATCATCAAAGCCGCCACAGCGCCCGTCTGGTCGGCCAGGTGCTTGATCGGCCGCCGCTCCTGGCGATGATCGCCGACCACGTCCACTGGCGCGAGATCAGCGCCCTGGATCCGAACGCAAACGCCCAGACCCGCCTGACCGTCTGGCTCGGACTGCTCAATCTGCTCGACGGCTGCCTCAACAGCCGCGCCGACCGCGGCCCGATTCCCATCGATCAGCTCCGCCATTCGCTCCAGCGCCGCGCCCGCCAGTCCCCGCTGGCCGCCGTCGATCATCTGCTCGCCAAGTGGCCCGTCGTGGAACGCTTCTACGCATCATCACTGTAGCAAGCGTCCCTTCCTGCTTCGCCCCCGATCCCCGTCCCTCGTCCGCGGCTCTCGAAAACTCTCCATCTGAGCAATTCAGACCGACGCTCACGCGGCAAATTCCCAGCCACGGAAGAGGCCGATCCCCACCCGCATCCGAACCATCTCAAATCCTTACGGTCTTTGAGTTCTCTACGGCTGGGCGGACGGCGTTTCGCCCTCGGACGCGCGCTGAAACGTCAGCGACGCCGAGTTCAGGCAATAACGCAACCCAGTCGGCGCCGGACCGTCCTCGAAGACGTGTCCCAGGTGCGCGTCGCACTTCCCGCAGACCACTTCCGTGCGCCGCATCCCCAGGCTGTCGTCCGGCAGCTCCTTGACCCGCTCACCGCTGATCGGCTGGAAGAAGCTGGGCCAGCCCGTCCCCGAATCGAACTTCGCCTCGGAAGTGAACAACGGCTCGCCGCAGCAGACGCAATGATACGTCCCGGCTTCCTTGTGATGCACATACTCGCCCGTGAAGGGCCGTTCGGTCCCCTTCTCGCGCGTGACGTAATACTGCTCCGGGGTCAACGCCTGCTTCCATTCTTCATTGGTTCTCACGTCGCATCCCTCCATCGGTAAAGACGCCGCCCGCGGCTGCGCGGCGGATAGTTGCGGCTCGGGCGGCGGGGGCTGCCTCCGGCATCCGGGGATGGCCGCCGTCCCGCCCAGCGCCAGCATGATCACGATGCGCCAGATCGTCGCCATGTGCGTTTCTCCTGCTCTGCAAGATGCCTTTTGGTCGGCTCGAGCGGCGAACCCTGACAGCCGCGGCGACGATTTCCCGGCTGCGCTCGCCGGGTTGCCCCTAACTTCGGCTCGTGTTCGGCGCGGACACGTCGAAATTGGCCAACGCCGACAGCCGCTTGACGACTTCCTCGATCTGCTGATCCAGTTGCGACTCCTCTTCGTGCAGCCGCGTCACCCGCGCCGTGGCCTCGGGCAGCAGTTCATGATGGATCTCGTTCTTGCGCCGGCGCAACTCCTTCAGTTGCTCCTCCAGCAACGCCATCTCTTCGTTGAGCAGCGCGATGATGCGCTGGCGGATCTCCAGCAGCGATTGTTTCAGGTCGCTCTCGGCCCGGTTCAGCGTCGATTGCATCCGCTCGATCTGCCGGTCGGTCTCTTCCAGCTTCCGTCGCGTGTCGACGCTGCCGTTGTCGCTCGCCACCAGGTTGTAGAATTCCTGCCGGCGGCTCTCCAGCCAGCTCAACCGCTGCCGCAGCCGGCTCGTCTCGGTTTCCTGCGTCTCCTGGATCGCCCGCATCTCGGTAATCAGTCCCTGCAGGCCGGTGCCCTGGGGACGCGTGGGCTGGCTTCCCGACGATGATACTCCACTGCTCATGCGTTCAGTTGTTCTCCGTTTTTCGGACCCGCCATCTCACTCCCCCGCCAGGGCGCATTTCGCCCGCCGGACGGCAATGACGAAAACCGCCTGTTCCTCCGCGCGCACGCCCATGATCGGCGGATGGCCCTTCGGGATGGGTGATGTCGGAGAGCAGTCCACTTCGAACCGCTCCCGTATGTGCCTCTGCCGTGGCGCTCAGATTATATCCTGAATTCAACCCTTCGCCAATCCCATTCCCCTTCCATAAACTTCGTCTCTCGTCCTCGTCCTTATGATCGCCCCCATGGGCCCGCCCCAATTCTTACTGCTTCGTTGTGAAACCGCCGGTTCATGGAACTCGTAGCCGCCCCCGAAGGCCGGCCCCGAATTCGGCTCCCGGCTCTCGTCCCTCGTCCTCGGCTCTCGAAAACCCGCCCTTTCGCCCCCCTCGTGCACCTCCCTCCTCTCTCTCCGATCACCAATCCATTTCGTGTCTATTCGTGGCTTTCGAGATCCAACTCCGTTCATTTTTCCGTTTCTTCGTGACGCACCACATGGCGCATCTCAATCGCTTTCTCAAAATTCATGCATGATCTGGCGCAAACGTTCGCCCCGCTTGCTCCATCCGCATCGACCCCCGATTTGGCGTCTCCTGTTGATTTTGCCTGTGTTAGTCTTATTCTGACAGTAGCGCTGGCGGTCGGGGTATGGTTCCTGCTCCGCAAGCTCACACGGGGTGCGCCTCCGGCCGTGGCCGGTTATTGTTGTTTTCCCCGGGAAGTCGTATGGGACTCCAATTGCCTGTCTACATGGATGCGCATGCGACGACGCCATGCGATCCCGCCGTCATCGACGCCATGCTGCCCACGCTCGGGCGCATGTTCGGCAACGCCGCCAGTAGCCACCACGCCTTCGGCTGGGAAGCCGAGGCGCTGGTCGAACAGGCGCGCGAGCTCCTCGCCGGCCTGATCGGCGCCACCCCTTCCGAAATCATCTTCACCTCCGGCGCGACCGAGTCCGACAATCTGGCAATCAAGGGCGTCGCCCACGCCTACCGCCGCAAGGGCCGCCACCTGATCACCAGCCAGATCGAGCATCACGCCGTCCTGCATTCGTTTCAGGCGCTCGAACGCGAGGGGTTCGAGGTCACCTACCTCCCCGTCGACCGGTCCGGCCGCGTCGATCCGGAGGACTTGCGCCGCGCCATCCGCAATGAAACGATCCTGGTCTCGGTCATGGCGGCCAACAATGAAATCGGCGTCATCCAGCCGCTGGCCGAAATCGGCGCGATCTGTGCCGAAAACGGGATTTTCTTTCATACCGACGCCGTTCAGGCCCTTGCCCACGTCAAGATCGACGTCAATACCTCCGCGGTCGATCTGCTCTCGGTTTCGGCCCACAAGATGTATGGCCCCAAGGGCGTCGGCGCGCTCTATATCCGCCGCCGCAACCCCCGCGTCCGGCTGGAACCCCTCCTCAGCGGCGGCGGCCACGAGCGCGGCCTTCGCCCCGGCACGCTGAATGTCACCGGCATCGTCGGCCTGGGCAAGGCCGCCGAACTGGTCGTCGCCGCGCGCGACGAGGAGAGCCGGCGCATCGCGCGCCTCCGCGACCGGTTGCAGCAGCGCCTCCTCGACCAGCTCGACGGCGTCCGCGTCAATGGCGGCGAAGACCACCGCCTCCCCAACAACCTGCATGTGACGTTCCAGGGCGTCAGAGCTGAGTGGATGCTCAAGGCCATGCGCAACGTCGCGGTCAGTTCGGGCGCCGCCTGTGCCTCGGCCTCCAACGAACCCTCCCACGTCCTGCGCGCGTTGGGCGCCACGCCCGAGGACGCCGAATCCTCGCTTCGTTTTGGCCTGCACCGGTTCACCACCGAACAGGAAGTGGATTTCGCTGCGGATCTGACCGTCAAAACCGTCCAGTGGCTTCGCCAGAACACCCCCGACGCCAATCTGGAATACTGTAAATAAATGGGTTATATGAAATCCTGGGGGCGTCCCTTGACGCTTCTGCCCCGTTCTGCTACGATCAAACGGAGTGTCGAAGGGGTCGTCCCATCTGTGGCGATCCCTTCCTGCATCCGGACACCACGGCATCCTTCTCGCTCTGCTTGAGCACGTGGACCAACCCGCTGACACCCGCTTAGGGGAGGATCTTCAACGATGATTAATGTAACCGAGGCGGCCGTCCGCGAAATGAAACGCTTGCTGAAGGACCGCGACCTGAACGGCTACGGTCTGCGCGTCGGCGTCAAGGGCGGCGGTTGCTCCGGCCTGACCTATGTCATGGACTTCGAAGCCAAACCGACCGACCATGACCGCGTCTTCGAAGCCGACGGCGTCTCCATCTTCTGCGACCCCAAGAGCTACCTCTATCTGAACGGCCTGACGCTCGATTACAGCAACGAATTGATGGGCGGCGGCTTCCGTTTCAGCAACCCCAACGCCCAGCGCACCTGTTCCTGCGGCACGTCGTTCAGTGCCTGACCCGTATCCCAGCTCCCCCGCCGCGGGCCTGATTCCGGTCCCGGCGGGGGTTTCTTGTTCCTGTGGCATCCACCCCCGGCCGCGCGCCGATGGAAGGGCTTCCCGCCGATGACCGGCATCGACAGCCAGAACCTGCCGATCTCGAAGGACGGCCTCATCCGCCGCGGCTTCGGCCTGAAGGATGCCATCGCCGACGAACTGGATGAACTTTACGTCTCCGACATCGTCCAGCGTATCCGCGACAACGACTACCAATGGGAGGTCAACGGCCTCCGCTTCCGTCTGGCGCGCGAATTCGGCTTCTGCTACGGCGTCGATAAGGCGATCGACCTCTCCTTCGAAACGCGCCGCCGCTTCCCCGACCGCAGGCTCTTCCTCACCAACGAGATCATTCACAACCCGCGTGTCAACCACCGCCTCCTCGAGATGGGCTACCAGTTCCTCCAGGGGCAGTATGCCGCGGGCAATGAACTCGATTCGATCCGCCCCGAGGATGTCGTCGTCCTGCCCGCCTTCGGCATCGAGCAGCGCCTTCTCGCCCGCCTGCGCCAGATCGGCTGCATCCTGGTCGATACGACCTGCGGCTCGGTCGTCCACGTCTGGAAACGGGTGGAACGCTACGCCCGCGAAGGCTTCACCTCCATCATCCACGGCAAATGGCGGCACGAAGAGACCGTCGCCACCTGCTCCCATGTCACCCAGCACCCCGGTGCGCATTATCTGGTGGTGTTCGACAAGGCCGAAACCGAACGGGTCTGCGACGTCATCCGTACCGGCCGAGTCAGCGAGCAACTCGCCCGCGATTTCGTCTCCGCCGCCTCGCCCGGCTTCCGCTTCGATCAACATCTGAGCCGCATCGGCGTCGCCAATCAGACGACCATGCTTTCGTCCGAATCGCTCGAGATCGCCGAGATGGTCCGCCAGGCCATGATCGACCGCCACGGCGCGGCGTATGCCGCCGAGAATTTCCGCTCCTTCGACACGATCTGCAATGCCACCCAGGAACGCCAGGACGCCATCAAGGAGATGATGCGTCAACCACCCGACCTGATGCTGGTGATCGGCGGATTCAATAGCTCCAACACCGGCCACCTATGCGAACTGACGGCGCCCCACTGCCCGACCTATCATGTGGACGACGTCCAGCGCCTGATCTCCCCCACCGCGATCGAGCACAAGCCGCCGATGGCCCACGATCTGGTCGTCACGCACGACTGGCTCCCCCCGCGGCGGCCCCTCGAAATTGGCCTGACCGCCGGCGCCTCCACCCCCAATCGCGTCATCGGCGAGATTATCGAACGCATCCTGTCCTGGTCGTCCTAGCTCCCTCCCCAATCAAGATCGGTATCGGTATCGCCACCGCTTTCGCAATCGATCCTGATCGCGATGACGATTTCGGCAACTTCGCCGCGCTTGACAGTCACCCTGGCGACTCGCTAGAGTGTTAGCCCGCATGTAAAGCATCAGGCTTTGACATGCCCCCTGGCGGGTCCAGTCCCTGGAGTGCTTCCCGTGGCTTCCCAAGTCGTGACGGCCGAAAAACGCTATCGCATCAGCCTGCTGCTCGACGCCTATGGCGAGCTGTTGACCGACAAGCAGCGCACCTTCCTCCGTCACTATTTCGAGGAAGACCTCTCCTTCGGCGAAATCGCCCGCGAGTACGGCGTCTCGCGTCAGGCCATCTTCGATTCCGTCAAGCATGGCGAGGAATCGCTGGAGCATTTTGAGCAGGTCCTCGGCCTCGTCCGCGGCGGCTGGAATGCCTGGACGGCCCAGAATCTGTCGCCGCGCGCGGTGGCGCAGCGTCTCGAGGAGGTGCTCCACCTGCTGAACGGTCATGGGGGCTCGCCCGCCGGCCACGACGTGCTGGAGCAGGCCTTGCGCGCGGTGATCCGCGAACTGACCGCGCCGCCGGCCGACGAGGAACCCGTTCCCCCGCCCGCGTCCTCCCCTACGCCCGTCCCCATGACCGTGGCCGGCTCGACCCAATCACCCATGGAGCAGTAGTCCCACTGGCATGTTCGACCAACTCGGCGAAAAGTTCGAAGGCCTCTTCAAGAAACTGCGCGGTGAAACGCGGCTGACCGAGGACAACATCCAGGAGGCCGTGCGCGAGGTGCGCATGGCCCTGCTGGAGGCCGACGTCAATTTCAAGGTCGTCCGCGACTTCGTCGCCGCCGTCCGCGAGAAGGCCCTGGGCGCCGAGGTGCTGCGCGCCGTCCGCCCCGGCCAGCAATTTATCAAGATCGTCCATGATGAACTGGTCGCGATGATGGGCGGCGCCGCCGTCAAACTTCAGCTTCAGCGCGGCCGGCTCAATCGCGTCGTCCTGCTCGGACTGCAGGGCTCCGGCAAAACGACCTTCGCCGGCAAGCTTGCGCTGCGCCTCAAGAAGGAAGGCTTCAGCCCGCTCCTGGTCGCTTGCGACATCTATCGCCCCGCCGCCGTTGATCAGCTTCGCGTCGTCGGCGCGACGGTCGATGTCCCCGTCTTCGATCTCGGCACGAGCCAGCCGGCGCCCGTCGTCGCCGAACGCGGCCTGGCCGAGGCCAAGAATCGCAACTGCGATCTGGTCATTTTCGATACCGCCGGCCGGCTCCACATCGACGAGGTCCGCATGGACGAACTCCAGCGAATCAAGGAGCTGACCAAGCCGGACTACGCGTTCCTGGTCGCCGACGCGATGACCGGTCAGGACGCCGTCAACTCCGCCGCCCAGTTCGATGAGCAGGTCGGCATCGACGGCGTCTGCCTGACCAAGCTCGACGGCGACGCCCGCGGCGGCGCCGCCCTCTCCATCCGCTCGGTCACCGGCAAGCCGATTTACTTCGTCGGCCTCGGCGAGAAGCCCGACGACCTCGAGATCTTCCACCCTGATCGCATGGCCTCGCGCATCCTCGGCATGGGCGACGTCCTGACCCTCGTCGAAAAGGCGCAGCAGGACTTCGACGCCGACGAAGCCGAACGCATGCAGAAGAAGCTCAAGAAGGAGCAATTCTCTCTGCAGGACTTCCTCGACCAGATGCAGAAGGTCAAGAAGATGGGCTCGCTCAAGAGCCTGATGGGCATGATCCCCGGCCTCGGCTCGGCTCTGCGCGACGTTGAAATTGATGATGATATGCTCAAGCCGTTCGAGGCCATGATTCACTCGATGACGCCGGAGGAACGCGAAAACCCCCAGATCATCGACGGCTCCCGGCGCAAGCGGATCGCCCGCGGTTCGGGGCGCACCCCCGCCGAGCTGAACCAGATGCTCCAGGAATTCCAGGGCATGCGCCGGATGATGAGCCAGATGATGAACATGGGCGGCCCCGGCGGCCTGATGCGCGGCATGCTGGGCGGCGGCGCCCCCGCGATGGCCGGCGCCCGCCGCGGCGGCGCGCTCAATCAGAAAAGCGCCGACGACCCGTTGGCGCGGAAGATGAAACCCAAACACCGGCGCAAGCGGAAAACCAAGAAAAAGAAATGAGTGCGCCCCTCGGGGATGACCGTAAACAACTGAATTTTAACAATTTGCCGAGCGGAGACGAAAGCCCCGCTTTCGCTCCGTCGGCGAAACCCACCCCATAAGCCAGCAAAAGGAGATTGACCCATGGCTGTGCGTATTCGACTGGCCCGTCACGGGCGTAAGAAGGCCCCCTACTACCGGATGGTGGTCGCCGATAGCCGCTTCCCCCGCGACGGACGGTTCATCGAGATCCTGGGCTACTACCACCCGCTCGAGAAGGAGGAGGAAAAGCAGGTTAAAGTGGATGAGGAGAAGGCGCTGATGTGGTTGGACCGGGGTGCGATCCCGACCGACACCTGCCGCTCGCTGCTGCGCAAGCAGGGCATCCTGCGCAAACACCACGAAGCCAAACAGGCCGCGCGGCTGGCGAGCAAGGCCGCCTCGGCCCCGGCCGAAGCCTGACGCGCGCCTTCCGAGTCCTGATCGGCGGTGGGGGGGCCGCGGGCTGCCGCGCCCCAAACCCGTCCGGCGGCTCGGTCGTGCGCCGGCCCGGCCCCCGCGCGGGCGGATCGGTTCGTCAACCCGAT
>MVZB01000107.1 GCA_002068205.1 candidate division BRC1 bacterium ADurb.BinA292 | reverse complement strand
CCCCGCCCCCAGCGCGATCAGGGCCTGCACGCGGCCGTCCACCATGATCCGCCCGCCGTCGGGTTTGATCAGGCCGTTGCACATGCGCAGCAGGGTGGTCTTGCCCGAGCCGTTGCGGCCGATGAGGCCGAGCGAATCGCCCTGGTCGAGTTGAAACGAGACGTTCTCGACGGCGTAGAATTCGTCGGCGCGCAGCTCAAGCCGCTGCCGATGGCCCATCAGCGTGTTGAACAGGTCGCGGATGCCGTAATCCAGATGCGCATGGGCATTGCGGCTGTATTTCTTGTAGACGTTTTCGACGATCAGCGCCGGCTTCATTTCAGGCTCGTTCCGCCACGACCGGGATCGAGACGTGGAAGATGAACCAGCCGACCAGGAACAGCAGGCTCATGCCGACGCACGAGGCGAGCAAACCCGGCTGCTCGAGCACGTTGCGCGTCGCCAGCGAGCGCAGATTGACCAGCACGATTGAGACCGGGCTGCACGCATTAAACGTATCGAGCAGCGGATGCATCGAGCGCGCATAGAGCACCGGGCTGGCATACATCAGCGGGCGCAGCAGGATGTTCACGAACCGGCCGATGTCGTTATAAATCGTGTTGAACGGCGCCAGCAAAATGCCGAGGGCCAGCCCCAGCAGGACGATCGCGGGGAACAGCAACAGGAATTTGAGGAACCCGACGGGGGAGAGCGAACCGAGCGCCGCCGCCACGATCGCCAGAATCGCGATGCGGAAGATGGAATTGAACGCGACGCGCCAGACGACCGAAAGGATCAGCGCCTCGGGCACAATGCTCGTCTGCGTGACGAGGTGGCGCGATTTGCCGACCACGCCGAGCGGCATCGTGACCGCTTCGCTGAAGGTCATCCACATCAGCACGCCGAACGTGATGAAGACGGCGGGGGGCATTTCGATGCCGCGGTCCGACACCACGCCCGAATGCATCAGCGCGATGAAGACCAGCGCCAGCATCAGCGGCTCCAGGAAGTCCCAGACCAGCGAAAACTTCAGCCGCGAGTACTCCGCGCGCAGGTCTTTCAGGAACAGGCGATAGGCCAGGTAACGGCTGTGGATGATGCCGCGGATCATTTCCGTCCAGACGTGGCGGAACTGCAACACCTCGGCTTCGGCCGTGTAGATCTTCATGCCCGGTTTCCTCCGCGTCGTGCGCTGCCGCAACGGACAACCCGGCATTGTCTCGACGCGCGGGGCGAAATTCAACCGTGCTGACAGCAGTGGACGAATCGGACGGTTTGGAGGCGATGGCGGGTCGCCCGGTCGACGTGGTGGAGAAGGAAGCGCTCCGCAATCCCTATCGGCGTCGCGTGATCTTGCGCACGCACGAGGTTCTGTATGCCGCTTAGCGTGCAGGATGCAGCCCGGTTGTGGGACATGCTGGAAGCCGCGCGGGCTTGGACTTCACTGCCGGGCAATTTGAGAGCTTTCTGGCGGATCGGAAAACCAGAATTGCAGTGGAGAGGAATCTTGAGATCATCGGTGAGGCAGCGGGGGCGCGCCTCAGTAGCCTTTCGCGAAGCTCATCCGGTCATTCCGTGGAAGGCAATCATCGGGCTACGCAATGCCCCTGATTCATCAGTACGGGGAGATCCGGTTTGAGACTGGGGTCGGTGGTCCAACAGAAGCTCCTGAGTTGATTCAAGAACTTCAGGCGATGAATATTGACTTGCCTCGTGCTGAGGAAGACTGACGGAGACGGAAACTATGGTTTGATTCCCGTTGACCAAACTCTACATCCGGCGAGGATCTGTTGCTTATTGTTGGGCGTAATATCAGGGCTCACAACCCGACAGGTGGGTTTTCCAGGGCTGTTTGTGCGAGCCACGCATAAATCTGCGCGCACTGTTCCGCCAAGCGGCGGGGGGTAAACTGGCGTTCGACCAGTTGCCGGCCGGCGACGCCCATTCGCCGCCGCAGTTCGGCGTCGCCCAGCAGCCGGGTCAGTGCGTCGGCGATCCCCGCGATTTTTTCCTCTTCGGGCCCTTCGGGAATCAGAAAGCCGGTCTCGCCGTTGCGGACCGACTCGCCCGTGCCGCCGACTTCGGTCGCGACAGCCGGCTTTTCCATGCAGAATGCCTCCAGAATCGACGTGCCGAGTGATTCGCCGGAAATCGGCGTCAGCGCGAAGACGTCGAACAGGGCGACGATGTCGGGGACGTCGGTGCGGAAGCCGGTCAGGATCACCTGCTCGCGGATGCCGAGTTCCCGGGCCAGCGCCTCAATCGCGGCCTGCGAGCGGCCCTTGCCGACCAGCACCAGCCGCGCCTCGGGGAATCGGCCCCGGACCCGGGCGAACGCCCGCAGGATCAGTCCATGGCCCTTCTCGGGGGCCAGCCGGCCGACCATCCCCACCACCGGCGCGCCGGCCGGGATGCCCAGTTCGGCGCGCAGCCGGGGATTGCCTTCGCGCGGATAAAACCGCGTCGGGTCGGGGGCGGAGTAGACCGCCGTGATCTTCTCCGCCGGGAACCCCACCGCCTCGACCAGCGGGTTGACCTGCGGGCTGATCGTAATCACCCAGTCGAACTGGCGGTAGTGCCAGCGGTTGAGCGCGTGCCCCGCGATCGGAAATGTATTGTGTCGCGTCCGCACAAGCGGCGGGCGAGGGGAGAGCCGCCGCGCCGCGAGCAGCGACAGCCAGGCATCCTGCGACCCGTGCGGATGGATGATGTCGAACCGCTCGCGGCGGAAGAGGGCGGTCAGCGCGCGCAGATCGCGCAGTGCCGAGGCCGGCCGGAACCCCCGCCTAAGTTCCAGATCGTCAAAGGTCTTCAGTCCGGCCGCGCGCGCCCGCTCGACCAACAGGCACCCCCGCGGCCCGGCGACCCACGGCTCGTGGCCGAGCTCGCGCAGGCCCAGACTCTCGGTCAGGATCCGGTTGGGCTGCCCCCCCCAGTGGTGGTGCATATTGACGTGGAAGATCTTGAGCGCGCGTCCCATGGCAGTGACAAACTAGACGAACCGGCCCAAATCCGCAAACAGGACGGGGGCCCGAATGCCGGGTCGGTCCCCGCTTTTCGCTTGCGAGCTTATGGCCGGGGGCCTACCATTTGGGGGCATGTGGTTCATGTGTGAACGGATTCGGATTGCTGTTCTGTTGACCGCTGACTGTTCCTGTTGAAGCTGGCCCGCCGCCGGGCGGGCGGAAAGACGCTGGTCTTGACCCATGGCTCTGAAGCCGGACTCTTCGTTTGCGTCCGAGGAGCGCACGTTTTCGGAGGAGACGCTCGATCTCCTGCGCGAAATCCTCGGCATCCTGATCGGTCTCGTCGCGCTGCTGATCTTTCTGTCGCTCCTCTCCGAGCGCCAGGACGCCCGCTGGATCGGCCCGATCGGCGAGTGGATCGCCGTCAGCCTCGATTTTGCCTTCGGCCACTACGTATCGTTCGTTCTGCCGGCGATGCTGGCGATCTGCGCCTGGCACGCCCTGCGCGGCCTCTCCATTGCGCCCTGGCGGGGGCGGGGATGGCTGCGCGGCCTGGGCGGGCTGCTGATTATCATTTCGACGTGCGCGCTGCTGACGCTCAGCACGCTGGCACGAGGCGAAGCCGAACCCACCCGCGCCTTCGCGATGGGGGGCGTCGTCGGCAACCTGCTGATCGACGCCGAAGGGGCCAATCTGGCGGCGCTGCTCGGCCACGTGGGGACGGCGGTCCTGTTCGGGGCGCTGGCGTTGATCGGTCTGGTACTGTTCACCGAGACGATGCTGCGCGACCTGGCGACGCTGGGCTGGGGAGGCGTGCGGCGGGTCGGCCGCGGCGGCGCCGGGCCTTTGCGCCGGCTCGCGGCCTGGCACGTTCTGCTGCCGGGCTGGTGGGGCCGGCGGCTGCTGGGCCCGATCGCCGACGCGGGGGGCCGGCTCGCCGGTTTCCATCCTCTGGAGCGTCTGACCGGTGGGCTGCGGCTGATTTCGTTCCGGCGACCGGAACGGGCGCGCATCGCGGGGCCGGGCCCGATCATAGAGCTGGTGCGGGCCGAGGATGCGCGGCGGGAAGCGGCGCACGGCGCGGAGGCGGAGCCGGAAGATCCGATCGAGGCGGCGGCGATTGCGTCGCGGCGGCGCGGACTGTCGGTCTTTCCGCGCGCGGCCGCCGGTCGTGGCGCGAACGACGCCGGGGGCGGCGAACCGCGCCCGATTTCCGCGCTGACTCCGCCGGCGGAGGACGAGGAGGCATCGGTCGCGCCGGAACCGCGCTCCTCCGGCGTGCTGGCGCGGCGCGCCGCCCAGCGCGAGAGCGTCGCCGTCGAACAGCATCACGGGCCGGATCATGACCTGGAGCGTCTGGCGCGAGCGCGCGTCAAGGCCGAGCAGCCCGAGATGGACCTCTTCCCCTCGGAGTATCAGCTTCCGTCGTTGGACCTGCTGACCGATCCGCCGGCGGTCGAATACGAGATGTCGGAAGAAGAGCAGACGCGGCTTTCGCAGCGGATCGAACAGACGCTGGCCCAGTTCAAGGTGGAAGTCAATGTGGTAGAAGTGATCCAGGGGCCGGTGATCACGCGGTTCGCGCTGAAGGTGGCGCCCGGCGTGCGGGTCAGCAAGATCATCTCGCTGGAGAGCGAGCTGGCGATGGCGCTCAAGGCGCCGCACGTGCGGATCCTGGCGCCGATCCCCGGCCAGGCGGCCGTCGGCATCGAAGTGCCCAACCGTAAATCCAACCCGGTGATGCTCAAGGAACTGCTGGCGTCCGAGGCGTTCAAGACGTCCAAGTCGCCGCTGTCGTTCGCGCTGGGGAAGAACATCGCCGGCGAGCCGATCGTCTGCGACCTGGCGAAGATGCCGCACCTGTTGATCGCCGGGGCGACCGGCTCGGGCAAATCAGTCTGCCTCAACGCGATCATCGCCTCGCTGCTCTACCGCAACAAGCCGGACCAGGTGAAGTTCGTGATGGTCGACCCGAAGCGGGTCGAGCTGTCGATCTATCAGGCGATCCCGCACCTGATCGCGCCGGTCGTGAGCGAAACGAAAAAGGCGGCGGCGGCGCTGGCCTGGTGCGTCGAGCAGATGGAAAAGCGCTACAAGCTGCTGGCGGAACTGGGGCTGCGCAACATCGACGGCTATAACGCGCTGGTGCGCGACCCGACCACCAACAAGCGCGCCTATGGCCGCAGCGACCTGCACTACATGCCCCACGTGGTCATCATCATCGACGAACTGGCCGACCTGATGGTGGTGGCCAAGAACGAGGTGGAGGAATACATCATCCGGCTGGCGCAGATGGCGCGGGCGGTGGGGATGCACCTGGTGCTGGCGACGCAGCGCCCGTCGGTCAACGTCATCACGGGGATCATCAAGGCCAACTTCCCCAGCCGGATCGCGTTCCAGGTCAGCTCGAAGGTGGACTCGCGCACGATTCTGGACATGAACGGGGCCGAGGCGCTGCTGGGCCGCGGCGACATGCTCTACTCGCCGGGCGGGGCCAAGCCGTTCCGCATCCAGGGCTGTTTCGTGGCCGACGCGGAGGTCGAACGGCTGGCCGACTTCATCCGCGAGCAGGAGAAGGCGCGCTACGAGAAGGAAGACTTCGAGGCGCGGCCGACGCCGGCCGAGCGGGCCAAGGCGCAACTGCGCGTGGAGGAGGCCGACGAGGCGCCGGAGATGGAAGAAGCCGGCGGCGAACTGGACGAACTGGCCGTGGCGGGCCGGGCGGGCGCCGCGCCGCTGACCCCGGCCGACATGGAGCAGTTGAGCGACGAGGAGCTTTACGACATGGCGCTGCGCCTCATCCTGGAGTCGCGCAAGGCGTCGGTCAGCTACATCCAGCGGCGGATGAAGATCGGCTATGCGCGGGCCGGGCGCATCATGGACATTCTCGAAGAACAGGGAATCGTGGGACCCTACCAGGGCTCCAAGCCGCGCGATCTGTTAATCGATCCGGTCGAGTATCTGCAGCGGCTGCGCGAGGCCGGCGCCGAGGATTGATCAACTGGACCAAATCACGAAATCGCCATCCAGCGGCCCTAGGTCCCTCCGCCGCCGGCGGCTTGACGATTGCCATGTCCGATGGGGTGATATATAACAGGTTGGACAAGGGCAGGAAGGGCGTGTGTGCGCGCTGACGCGCCGGGCTGACGCCGCCATCCTGATCGCCGGCTCGAGGAAGAACCGTGGGCGTTCGCGGAGCGGCCGGCGGCGCCTTCGACCCCTTAACAGTAGCCATATCAGACCTCCCGGACGGGATGGGTGCACTTTTTTTGTTTTAAAACAGCGGCCGATGCGCGACTCTAGCGCAACGGCTTGAACTGGGGGGCCGATTTTCGGCTTGAGCCCCGCGGAATCGGCCTACGTTGGGCCGCATGGACCGAAAGGATACGGAAGTCACGATGGAAACAGGCCGGATCAGATGGAAAGGGTTGCTGCTGGCGGCCGGGGCGAGCCTGCTGGTGGTCTCAGTCTTCGGCTGGAGTTTGCGGCCCGCTGGCGTCGCAGCCGAAACCGACCGGGCCGGCGGAGCCAGTTCGGGCACGGAGCGTGAAACGGCCCAACCCGCCGCCTCGGCCAGCGAGGCCGTTGCAACCGGCGCGGCAACGACCCCGACCCGCGCCCCCCGGCGAGGTCAGGGCAAGGTGGTGGTGCTGAACGACCGTCCGCTGGCGAAATACCAGGAACAGAAGGGAGCGCGTGCAGGCGGCGCCGGGTTCATCGCGGTTCTGGATCATGACGGGCGACCGACGGTCCCCACCGCCGGCACGCCCATTCCGGGCGCGGGGTTAATCCCGCCGCCGCCGGCCCAGATCGAGGTCCTGGCCTCGCCTCACGGCGGTTCGATGGCCAAGGGCGGCCCCTGGGTGGCGACGTTCATCACGGCGGAAAAGAACGAGCAGGGGGAATTCGTCGTCCGTTGTCGGAATGCGGCGTGCATGGATGCCGAGCACCACCATGAGGGGGAGGTCCGGGCGACCGATGCAGAGTAAGTTGTTTCGCCAGGCAACCGTCGCCTGCGGCTGGTTGTTGACAGGACTGTTTGCGACATTCGCGCCGGCCGCGACCTTCGAGGTGATTTACGCCGACGGCGAAAACGAAGGCTTCTTTGACTCCACGCTGGGCGATGAACGACGCGCCGCGTTTGAGTTCGCGCTCAATCTGATTGCGGATCTGCTGGATTCGGATGTGCCGATCAAAGTCCAGGCATCGTTCGATCCAATGGGCAGCGAGGAGACCGGCGCGGCGCTGGGCTCGACCTTTCCCAACTCCTTCCATTGGAATTTCCCGGGCGCACCCCTCCCGAATACGGTCTATGTTCAGGCCCTGGCGAATGCGCTCTCCGGCACCGACCTGTGGGACGCCACGGATGAAGAACCGGAGTTCGATCCTGATATTGTGTGCATGTTCAACAGCGATGTGGATTCCGAGGAGGAGTTCGGCCTGGCCGACTGGTACTACGGTCTGGACGGCAATGCCGGCAACGATTACGACTTCGTCACCGTCGTGCGTCACGAAGTCTGCCACGGACTGGGCTTCCTTGCGCTAATCGATTCGACCGATGGAAGCTGGCTGCTCGATTTCCCGGACGCCTACAGCGTCCATTTGACGCGCCAGGGTGTCGGCGATCTGATCTTGATGAATAATGCCCAGCGGCGTCAGGCGATCGTCAGCAATCAGCTCTATTGGAAAGGCCCGGCGGTTGTCGCGGAAAAGCTCGGTCAGGTTCGAATCTACGCTCCGAGCCCGTACTCGGGTGGGGCGAGCATTGCGCATTGGGACCCCGTCAACTTCCCCGACCTGCTGATGGAACCCTTCTATACCGTGCCGATCATCAATACGATCGACCTGACTCTTCAGGCGTTCCAGGACATCGGCTGGCCCCTGATCGCTCCGCCCGAACCCACGCCGACGCCGACGCCCACGGCCACGCCGACCCCCACTCCCACGCCGACGCCGACCCCGTCGGGCATTCCCGATTTTGTCGTGGATCTGATCGAGCCGGAGGAGACGAACATCAACGTCGCCGTCCCGCTGCGGGTCGAGCTGATCTTCCGCAACGCGGGCGAGGGTTACTGCCCGATCACGCGCAACGAGATCTGGCTCAGCCCCGATCCCATCCTGACCGGAACCGGCAACGACATTTACGTCAAGGATCAGTGGGTTGACGAACTGCTGGCCGGCGAAACGGCGGAATTCACCGAGGCCAACGGCCTGTGGGTGACGCTCAACCTGAACGCCGTCGGCCGCGCGCAGAACGTGGAACTGCCGCCGGGAACCTACTACCTGGGCGTGCTGGCCGATGTGGATGACCGCGTCCCCAACGAAAGCGACGAGAACAACATCTTCCGCTATCACACGCCGCTCACGGTGTCAGTCGACGTCCCGGCGACGCCGTCGAATCCCAAACCGGCGAACGGCGACGAGAAGGTTGCGATCCACCGCAGCGAGCAGAACTTTACGACCGACGTGAGCTTTGAATGGGATCGCCCGGCGAATGCCTCGCGGTTCGACGTGTTCCTGTCGACCTACGGCGAGGCGAACCTCGAGTTCAACAAGACGGACATCGCGACGGATGCCCTGGGCGTGGAGGACATCGAGATCGTCGATCTGAACGACGACGGCCGGCTCGATCTGATCTCGACCTGGACCGATGCCGGCGTCGTCGCGGTTCATCTCAACCGCGGCGGCAATCCGACCCAGTTTGAGACCAAGACCTTCCCCCAGGGCGGCCGTCCTGTCGGGCTGGCCTTGGGCGACATCAACGGGGACGGCATCATCGATTTCGTCAACGCGAACAATCTGACCGAAATCTACTACTACCTGAATGACGGGGAAGAGAACTTCGAACAGCACAAGGTGAGTTTGGAGTATGTCCTCGATCCCGTGAGCTTCCTGCCGATCGCCGGTTCGATCGCCAACGCGCCGCGCGACGTCTGCGTGGCGGACTTCGATCTCGATGGCGACATGGATATTTTCGTCTCGGGCGACGGTGGGTCCTCGCTGTTGGAGAGCGACCTGGCGTTTCGTCCCGAGCCCGGGATGGATGAACCGCCGCCGCCGCCGTATCCGCTGTGGTACGGCTGGATTCTCTTCGACGTCCCCGGATTCTACGACATCGAAAGCGCGCAGCTCAATTTCCTCCCGCCGGGCGGGACACCCGATCTGCCTTGGCAGTTTAACGATATCTTCCCGGATGTCGCCGCGGTCTCGATACAGAATGACAAGCTTTCCGTGCTGATCAACATCGGCCGGACCGATCGCAACGATAACCCGTTCGATGGACCGCCGGTCAACTTCCGGGAGTATGTCATCGCCGACGATCTGGACGGCGCGATCTCGCTGGACATTCCCGATCAGCGCAACTGGGCGGATCCCGAGATCTATGTGGCCGCGTATTTCGATCAGGCGGTCTACCGGTTCGTTCAGAACGGCCTGATTCCGGACCCGAACGGCAGTGGACCCAATGACGAACCGACCCGCGTGCCGTTGTTTTCGCGCCAGCTCGTTGGCGGCAACCTGCCCGACGTCACGGACGTGCTGGCCGTCGACCTGACGGGCGACGGCATCCTGGATGTCGTGGCGGCGTCGGCGGCCGAGGACCGCATCGTCCTGTTCGAGAGCGACGGCGATAGCGTGCCCAACTACACGGCGCGCGACCTGGTCCACGGCGAGGTGCCGTCGGACCGCGTGCAGGAATTCAAGGCGGGCGATCTGGACGGCGACGGACTGCTGGACCTGGCCAGCGCGTCGAACTTCAAAGGGGCGGTTTCGGTGTTCCATGCGCGGCCGACGTTGCCGCCCGAATCGATCGTGGCCTCGAACATTCTGCGCAACGGCTACGAACAGTTCCAGGACCTGCTGTACAACCAGATTTACGTCTGGCAGGTGCGGGCGAAGGCCGGCGTCTTCCGGACCGACGGCCCGGTGTGGGTCTTCCGCACGCAGCCGGTGCAGTTCATGCCGTCAATCGAAACGACGCCCAATGCGCCGCTTCTGGTCGAACCCACCGGCGTGCTGGATATTACGATGACGGCTACGAATACCGGGCTGTCGCCGCTTGAAACCCGGACGATGCCGACCGACAGCGTGTTCTATCAGATGCTGCTGGCGAGCAAGGATCAGTCGGTGTCGCTGGACGACACGGTCCTGTTCCTGGCCTCCTACTTCAGCTATCAGGAACGGCTAAGCTACACGCCGACCGAAATCACGCAGGCCGACCGGCAAATCCCGAGCACCGTGCGGGCCGATGGGAGCGTCATCCTGCCCGGGTCGAGCCGCGACCAGAGCACCACGCTATTCCTGGACCTGACCGGCGAACCGCTGGAGGAGGGGATCTATCATCTGCTGACGGTTGTCGACTCCGACGATGACCTGAAGGAGTTCTTCGACGCCGAGAAGCATATCGCCAATCACCGGTTCATGGATGACGTCTACCTGCATCATGAACCGCTGATCGTCGCGCGAATCCCCGACATGCCCCAGG
>MVZB01000106.1 GCA_002068205.1 candidate division BRC1 bacterium ADurb.BinA292 | reverse complement strand
GGCGCCGGCCGCGCGCATGGCCTGGCGATGGATGTGGGCGACGCGCGCTCGATCGCCGAAGCGCTGCATCGCGTCATCCGGTTGTGGGGCGGATTCGACATCTTCATCGCCAATGCGGGCGTGCTGCGCGCCGGCGGCGTGCAGGATCTGACCGAGGCCGAATTCGATCTGGTGACGCGCGTGAATTATAAGGGCTATTTCCTCTGCGTGCGGCTGGCGGCGCGCGTCTTCGCGCTGCAGCACCGGGCGTTGCCCGGACCCTACGGCGACATCATTCAGATCAATTCGAAATCGGGCTTGACCGGATCGAACCGGAATTTTGCTTATGCCGGCGGGAAATTCGGCGGCATCGGCCTGACCCAGTCGTTTGCATTGGAATTAATCGCCGACCGGGTGAAGGTCAACGCGATCTGTCCCGGCAATTTCTTTGATGGACCTCTCTGGTCGGATCCGGAAAATGGATTGTTCGTGCAGTATCTGCGCGCCGGGAAGGTGCCGGGGGCCCGGACGGTCGACGACGTCCGCCGCGCCTACGAGGCAAAGATCCCGATGGGACGCGGCTGCACCGCCGCCGACGTGCTGAAGGCGATCCTCTACGTGATCGACCAGGACTACGAAACCGGCCAGGCCATCCCCGTCACGGGGGGGCAGGTGATGCTGAGTTAGAACCAATATGGGACCGGTGGAAAGGTAGGACGTGAGAGACTTTACGCCTCCGACTGCGGAGGAAATTGACCAACACTTTGAGAAATCTAGACACTTTACTCCAGACCAGTTGCTTGACGTCATGGAAGAAATGGACGAGGCAGCTTTTCGCAATATGAACGCCGACGAGATTGAGTAATCCCCCTCTGAAGGGGATTGCCCTGCCTCAAAATAGGAAGCAACAAAATGAGGACTGATCGCTAAATGGCAGTTCCACCATTTCAAGACTTTATGTTGCACATCCTCCAGTTCGCGGGCGACGCTAAGGAGCATACCATGGCGGAAGCGCGCGAGCATGTTGCGAAGGAATTCGGACTGACGCAGGAGGATCGAGAGGAATTGCTGCCTAGCGGCCGGGTTCCTCGCTTCACAAACAGGGTCGCATGGTGTCGCGTCCATCTTCAGAAAGCAGGGCTTCTGGAGTCCAGGCACAGAGGAAGTTTCAATATTACTCCACTCGGCCTCGACGTCCTGAAGAAGCAACCCAAGCGGATTGATCTAAAGTATCTCGATCAGTTCCCCGGTCATTTAGAGTTCTACAAGCGAGCGAAGAAAAATGATGGGGAGATAAACGAAGGACAGCCTCGCCCCCCGGATGAAGTCCTTGAAGAGAGCTATCAGGAATTACGTTCTGAACTAGTGACCGCATTGCTCTCTGCGTTGGAGGCAGCCAGCCCATCCTTCTTCGAACGGGTCGTTGTGGAGCTTCTGGTGAGGATGGGTTACGGGGGGTCGTTACGGGATGCGGGACAGGCGATCGGAAAGAGCGGCGATGAAGGGATTGATGGGATCATAAAGGAAGATCGGTTGGGATTGGACAATGTCTACATCCAGGCAAAGAAGTGGACTGCTGTTGTTGGGAGACCGGAGATTCAGAAGTTCGTGGGGGCCCTTCACGGCAAGCACGCGAAAAAGGGCGTCTTCATCACAACCAGCAGCTTTTCGAGCGAGGCGCTTGAGTACACGCGCCTGATTGATTCGAGAGTTGTCTTGATAGATGGGGTGACTCTGGCTGGTTATATGATTGATTTTGGCGTAGGCACCAAGCTTAAACAAGTGTACGAACTAAAGGAAATCGACAACGACTATTTTGATG
Source organism: candidate division BRC1 bacterium ADurb.BinA292 (assembly GCA_002068205.1). Classification (GTDB taxonomy): domain Bacteria; phylum Sumerlaeota; class Sumerlaeia; order MVZB01; family MVZB01; genus MVZB01. The sequence goes on along the minus strand of MVZB01000106.1, from coordinate 8,698 downwards.
AAGAATAGCAAATTAAAAGGAAATACAAAGCCAATGACCACCACCGCCATCCCGCAAAAGCAATACGCCGTTCAGCTCGTCGGGCCAAGCCAACTCAAACTGAATCCCGACAAGGATGTGCCGCGGCCGGGGCCGCACCAGGTGCTGGCGAAGATCGAGGCCGTCGGCCTCTGCTTCTCCGACCTGAAGCTGCTCAAGCAGTTTTCCGAACACGCCCGCAAGAAGGAAGTCGTCAAGGGCCTGAGCGAGCAGATCCTCAATGGCATCCCGAGCTACGTGCCGGCCGACAAGCCGACCGTCCCAGGCCACGAGGTCGTCCTGCGCATCGTGGCTGTCGGCGACAACGTGAAACACCACAAGGTCGGCGAGCGCTGCATCGTCCAGGCCGATTACCGCAACCTGCGCACCTCGGGCTCCAATGCCGCGTTCGGCTACAATTTCGAAGGCGGCCTGCAGGAATACGTCCTCATGGATGAACGCGTCGTCGTCGATGAAGACGGCGAGCGCTTCCTGATCCCCGTCAAGGACGACATCGGCGCCTCGCAAGTCGCCCTGGTCGAGCCCTGGGCCTGCGTCGAGGACTCCTACGTGACGCGCGAGCGGCAATCGATCCTCGCCGCCGGCCGCCTGCTCGTCGTGGCCGACGCCGGCCATGCCATCGAAGGGTTGCGGGAATCGTTCTCCCCCGACGGCCCCCCCGCCTCAATCACGATCGTCTGTGTGGAAGACGTCCAGCTCAAGGCGATTCAGGACCTGGGCCTTCCGGTCGAGGAGGCCATCGACCCGGTGGCGCTCCCCGACGAGGGCTTCGACGACATCGTCTACTTCGGCGCCTCCAAACCGACGCTCGACGTCCTCAACGACAAGCTCGCGGCCCACGCCATCATCAACGTCGTCAAGGGGGGCAAGCGCATCGGCGAGCCAGTCGCGGTCGGCGTCGGCCGCGTCCACTACGGCCCGACGCGCTGGATCGGCACCGACTCCACGCGCGCCGACGACGCCTACCGGAACATCCCGCCCGATGGCGACATCCGCGATGGCGACTCGGTCCTCGTCGTCGGCGCGGGGGGGCCGATGGGTCAGATGCACGTCATCCGCAATGTCTGCGCCGGGCGCAAAGGCGTCTCGGTCACCGGCAGCGATCTGGACGCCGCGCGCCTGGCCGCGCTCGAGGCCAAGGCCCGACCGATGGCCGCCGCCAACAACGTCTCGCTGCGGATGGTGAACAGCAAGGAAGAAAAACTGGACCAGGCGTTCAGCTACTACGCGCTGATGGCGCCGGTCGGGCAGCTTGTCGCCGACGCGATCCGCGACGGCGCCGAGGGGATGATCATCAATGTCTTCGCCGGCATCCCCGCCCCCGTGAAGCACGACCTCGACCTGGACACCTATATCGCCAAGCGCGCCTTCATGTTCGGCACGAGCGGCTCGACGATCCGCGACATGAAGATCGTCCTGGAGAAGGTCGAGTCGGGACAGCTCAACACCAATGCCTCGGTTGATGCGATCGCCGGCATGTCCGGCGCGACAGACGGCATCGCCGCGGTGGAAAACCGCACGATGGCCGGCAAGATCATTGTCTACCCGCAATTGCACGATGTTCCCTTGATTCCGCTGAGCGAATTGGGCGAGCATTTTCCCACGGTGGCCGCCAAACTCGACGACGGCCAGTGGACGCCCGCCGCCGAGGCGGAACTCCTGCGCGTGGCGAAGGCGTGAGCCCTGGGGTGCCCTCCATCCGCTCCATCCGATCCGTCGGGTCCGCCGGATCCGACCGATTCTGCTCGTGAACACGTGAGATGCAAAACGCGGGACAGACGACGGAAAACCCGATGGCCGCCCCTCCCCCCAAGCCCGCCGTCGATCTGCTCGCCCGCGCGCGCCGCGTGATCGAACTGGAAGCCGAGGCAGTCGCCGGGCTGACCGCCGTCCTCGATGCCTCCTTCGAACAGGCGATCGCCCGCATGCTCGCCGTGCGTGGCCGCGTCGTCACGACCGGCATGGGCAAGGCCGGCCTGATCGCCCGCAAGGTCGCCGCGACGCTCGCCTCCACCGGCACGCCGGCGCTCTTCGTCCACCCCGCCGAGGCCGTCCATGGCGACCTCGGCATGATCACGGCCGACGATCTGGCGCTGGCGTTTTCGCACCGCGGCCAGACCGAGGAGATCCTCCGCATCCTCCCCTACCTCAAGCATGTCGGCACGCCGCTGATCGCGATCACCTCCAATCCCGATTCGGAACTGGCCCGCCATGCCGACGTGGCGATGATCCTCCCGATCCGCCAGGAAGCCTGCCCGCTCAACCTCGCGCCCACCGCCAGCACGACGGCGATGCTCGCGCTGGGCGACACGCTCGCGCTCGTCCTGCTCGAGGCGCGCGGCTTCCGGCCCGAGGATTACGCCGTCTTCCACCCCGGCGGTTCGCTCGGCCGCCGCCTGCTGACGAAGGTCGGCGACCTGATGCACACCGGCGAGGCGAACCCCGTCGCCCACGAGGCGACGCCGCTGCGCGAGGCCCTGACGGTCATGACCGAGAAGCGCTTGGCCGCGCTCAGCCTGACCGACGACGAGGGCAGGCTCACGGGCTTCTACACCAGCGGCGATCTCTCGCGCCACATCGGCGACGCCGGCTTCGATGTCAAGCGCCCGATCCGCGACTTCATGACCCGCAACCCCAAGCACGCCCGCCCCGAGATGATGGCCGTCAAGGCCCTCGAAATCCTCCAGCAATACAAGATCATCCAGCTTCCAGTCTGCGACGACGCCGGCCGCCCGGTCGGCATGATCCATCTGCACGACATCACCCGCGCGGGGATCACGTGAACGCCGCGCGCCTGCTGATCGCCACCGGCAACCGCCACAAGGTCGACGAGATCGCCGCGATCCTGCGCGACCTGTTGCCGGCGTTCACCTGGGAGCTGCGCTCCGCGGCGGATTTCCCTCACGTTCCCGAACCGGTCGAAGACGGCGACACGTTCGAGGCCAACGCCGCGATCAAGGCGCGCGGCTGGGCGATGCACCCCGACGTGCGTGCCGTCGGCCTGGCCACCCTCGCCGACGATTCCGGCCTGGTCGTCGATGCGCTCGCTGGCCGGCCCGGCATCCTCAGCGCGCGCTACGGCGCGACGCCGACGGCCCGGATTGAACGGGTCCTGCGCGAGATGCGCGACGTCGGCGACTCACACCGGTCGGCGCGCTTTGAGTGCGTCGTGGCGCTGGCCGACGGCGGCGGCGCGCTCTGGACCGCCCGCGGCACGGTCGCGGGACGCATCACGCACGCGCCGCGCGGCACGGCGGGCTTCGGTTACGATCCGATCTTTGAACTGACCGACGGGCCGCACGCCGGTCTGACGCTGGCCGAAGTCCCCGAGTCGGTTAAGAATGGCCTCAGCCATCGCGCCCGCGCGCTGCGCGCCCTCGCGCCGACGCTGGCCGCCATGCTGCGCCCGGCCGGCGTTTGACCGGCTCCACGGCTCGACGCGCATCCGCGCCGGCCGCCGGCTCACATCAGCGGGCTGATGAACCAGTTCCAGATATCCAGCCCGGAAATCGCGACCATCAGCGTGATAAAGAAGATCACAAACACCGTGTAGATCGGCGCCAGGATTTTCGTCGGCACCGGCCGCCGGATCACCGCCTCGATCAGCGACAACACGATGAACCCGCCATCCAGCACCGGCAGTGGCAGCAGATTGAAGAACATCAGCAGCAGGTTCAGCATGATGAACCAGTCGAGCAGCTCGCTGATGCCCCCCATCGCGCGCTGGAATGTCATCACGGCGATTGCGATCGGCCCGCCCAGGTTCTGACTGATGTCCTTCGCGGTGGCCCGCTTGAAAAACTGGACATTCAGATTCAGCATCCCCAGGAACGCCTGCATCGTGCTGACGGGCGCCAGCGTGATCGCGCGGAACGGCGTCTCGCGCAGAACGCGCGTATCGGGCGCGCCGTTGAACACGCCGATCTGGCCGGTCGGTTTGTCCTTCAGCACATCGCGGCGGGGGATCACGGTCAGTTCAAGCTGTTCTCCCTCGCGCTCCACGGTGGTCCGGGTTTCCACGCCGGGACGCGCCGCGATCAGCCGCGTCATGTCGCTGAACGATTCGATCGGCTCCCCGTCGATCGCGACGATCCGGTCCCCTCGCTTGATCCCGGCCCGGTCGGCCGGGTAATTCGGGATCAACTCGCCGACGATCGGCGGAATCCGCATGTTCAGCGTGACTTCGTCCAGCAGCCGGTCCAGTTGCTTGTTGGTGATCCCCTCGAGCGCCAGCCGGCGGTTCTCGCCGCCGCGCTCCACCGTCAGCTCCATCGCCGTCAGCACGGTCGTCGTCGGCTCGTCCGGCGGCTCCACATAGGGCAGGACGCCGGCAAGAAAACGATGGTAAATCTCGCCGACGCCCATCGGCCCGCCGGTTTTCTCGATCACCGCCTGCTGCAAGTCCAGACTGTAGGGCGTCGGCGCGCCGTCGAACGCGACGATGCGGTCGCCGGGCTCCACGCCGAGCTCGGCCAGCAGGCTCGCCTCGGGCACCTGCTCCAGTTCGATCGGAAAAAGCTGCGCCTTGGTGCCGACGAACCCCAGCAGCGCGGCGGCGACGATCGCCGTCACGAAATTCATGAAGACCCCGCCGCCGAAAACCAGCAGCTTCGTCACCAGCCCTTCGTCGCGCAACGCGAGCAGGTCGTCATAGGCCGACTCGCTTAATTCCTTGTCTTCGTGGTGGCCGGAAGCAAGATCCCCCGCGGCGGCCTCCGACTCGGCGACGGCCGGCTCCTCCAGTTCCTCGGGCATCATCCCCTTCAGTTTGACGAACCCGCCGGCGGGGATCCAGCGCAGCGAAAACTCGATCCCGCGCCACTTCCACGACGTGATTTTGGGGCCCATCCCGATGGCGAACGACTCAACGCCGACGCCGCGGATCAGGGCGAAAAACATGTGGCCGAATTCGTGCACAAAGACCGCCAGCCCGAAGACCAGCAGGATCGCCAGCGCGCCCAGTAGAATATCGAGAATCGCGGTAAAGGACATCGTCACACTCGGACCGGGGGATCGGGTTCGTCTGCCCCGGCCGCCGGGCCGGGCCAAACGTTTCGGAATCCGAGTTTACCATTGCGGCATGCGTCTGAGAACAAGAATGGCGGCGTCCAGAATGCGCGGACCACCTTTCAATCCGGAAGTCGCGTCTCCTCGCCACGAAAAAATGCGCCCTTCGTCCCTCGTCCTTGGCTCTCGAAAACCCGCTGTTCTGTCCTTCCGTTGTGAAACGCGCCAGCTGAGCCCGAGGGATCAGGGCATTCTCTCCGCTGTCGGCTCCATCGGCGCCCGGCTCTCGCAGTATGCCCGCGCCCAGCGGTCGGCCTCGGCAATCGCCTCCAGCTCGTCGGCCGGCTCGGGCCGGTGCGCCTGCAGCGCCGCGTCGATCAGCGCCGGAATCCCCAGGTAGGCGATCTCCCCCTCCAGGAACCGGCGCACGGCGATCTCGTTCGCGGCGTTCAACACCGTCGGGTAGGTCTGCCCCGCCTCCACCGCCTCGTAGGCATAGCGCAGGCAGGGGAAGGCGTGCAGGTCGGGCGCCTCGAACGTCAGCGTTGCCACGGCGGCCAGATCGAGCGGCGCGAAGCGCGCGTTCTCCAGCCGCTCCGGATAGGCCAGCACGTTGGCGATCGGCAGATACATGTTCGTCACGCCCATCTGCGCCAGCATCGAACCGTCGTGGTATTCAATCAGGCTGTGGATGACGCTCTGGGGATGGATGATCACTTCGATCCGCGCGGTCTCGACGCCGAACAGGTGATGCACCTCGATCACCTCGAACCCCTTGTTCATCAGCGTCGCCGAGTCGATCGTGATCTTGCGCCCCATGTTCCAGGTCGGGTGATTGAGCGCCTCCTCGCGTGTCACGCCGCTCAACTCGGCGCGGTTGCGTCCGCGGAACGGCCCGCCCGAGGCCGTCAGGATGATGCGGCGCAGCGGGAGCCGGCGCGCGTCGGACACGCCGCCCAGGCATTGAAAGATGGCGTTGTGCTCGCTGTCGATCGGCAGGATCGGGACGTCGAGCCGGCGCGCGCGGCGCATCACCAGATCGCCGGCTGTTACCAAAACTTCCTTGTTCGCCAGCGCGATCGGGATCCGCCGCTCAATCGCGCGCAGCGTCGGCGGCAAGCCCGCCGCGCCGACGGTTGCCACGACGACCATGTCGGGTTCGCAGCGATCGATCAGCTCGACCAGTCCCGCCTCGCCGCGCAGCGGGCGCAGCGCTTCCAGTTCGCCGCCGTTTCCGTTGCCGGTCAGACAAACGTGCTCGACGCCGAATTCGCGCGCCTGCACCGCCAGCGCGTCCGCGGCGGCGTGGGCCGACAGGCCGACGACCTGGAACCGGTCGGCGTAATCCCGCACCACCGCGAGCGTCGTCTCGCCGATCGAACCGGTCGAGCCGAGGACGCACAGACGTTTTCGATTGGATGCCATGCAGTCGGCGTCATGCAGCCAGGCGGGGTGGGACGCGAGCGGCTTGCCGTCGGACGGACGCAGCCCACGGTCTCCACAAGGCGGGGTGGCGCGACAAACCCTGCTCCAGCTTAAGGAATCCGGCCGAGAAGGGTCAATTCCTTTTGGCTCCGTCCGCCGGGTCCGCCCCGTCCACCTTTTCGGGCCCCCGGCCCGGCGGTTTGGTTTTCATGGCGCGCCACGCGGCAATTCGCTAGCCTCAAGCCAACATATCGCCTCGACTCCGCCAATACGCACTCCCGGCGTCCGGCCTCGTCCAAAACATCACGATCCACATGGGGTCGACGCGCCCGTCGAGCGGTGAGCGCCTTGCTTCAGAAACTGAGGAGACTAACCGGCAAACTGTCAAGGTCCGGACCGACCATCTCCCGGCCCTTCGTCTTCGGCGTCGTCGGCATCAATCACCCGCATATCTATCATCAGGTGAAGGTCCTGCGCGAAGCCGGGGGGACGCTCCAGTCGTTTTTCGCCCGCGAGGACGATCTGGCCGCCCGCTTTCAGAAAAAATATCCGCACGCGAGCCGCGCCCGCGCGGAGGCCGAGGTCCTCGAGGACGAATCAATCTCCGTCATCGCCAGCGCGGCGATCCCGGCCGACCGCGCCGCCATCGGCCTGCGCGCGATGCGCCACGGCAAGGACGTCCTGATGGACAAGCCGGGCGCCACGACGCTCGACCAGGTGACCGAGCTGCGCCGGGCCCACCAGCAAACAGGGCGCTTCTACACCGTCCTGTTCAGCGAACGGCTGCTCACGAAGTCCACCGTGCGGGCGCTGGAGCTGACCCGGTCGGGCGCTATCGGGCGCGTCCTGCACACGCTCGGCACGGGGCCGCATCGCCCGGCGCTCGCCACCCGGCCCGACTGGTTCTTCAACAAGGAACGCTACGGCGGCATCCTCGTCGATCTCGCCGCGCATCAGATTGACCAGTTCCTCACCTTCACAAATTCGACCGAGGCGCGGATCGTCGCCGCCCAGGTCGGCAATCTGAATCATCCCGAGTATCCCGAACTGGAGGATTTCGGCGACCTCACGCTGCACGGCAACGGCGGCCTGGGCTACATCCGCGTCGATTGGTTCACGCCGGCCGGGCTGCCGGTGTGGGGCGATTCACGGCTGTTCATCCTCGGCACCGAGGGGACGATCGAGGTCCGCAAGTATGTCGATGTCGGCGGCCGCCCCGGCGCCGACCATCTCTTCATCGTGGATGCCGAGAGCGCCCGCTACGAGGACTGCTCCCGCGTGGACCTGCCCTTTCCCCGTGAGTACGGCGTGGATCTGGCCCAGCGCACACAGAACGCGATCAGCCAGGAACACGTCTTCCGCGCCATGGAACTGGCCATCCGCGCCGAATTGCAGGCGACGGTGGTCACCCCGCCGCAGTCCGGGCGCGCGCTGGAAAAGAGGTAATACCCCTAAAAGAGGGTAATAATAGGGGTAATAACGGAATCCGGCGCGGCCGCGCGCGCCGACTACAGGTAGCGCAGCGACTGCGTTTTGAACAGGCACCAGACCGTATCGCCGGGTTTCAAGGCCATCTCATGCACAGCGTGGCGCGTCACCTCGACGATCAGCGCGCGCGCCGGGTCCACGCCGGCGCCGATCCGGACGACGCAGAGGACGCGGCCGGCCGACTCCAGAACCCGCTCGACGCGCCCCGCAAACTGGTTCTGGATCGAGATCCCCGCGATGGCCGTGCGCGCGAGCGCGATATCCTGCGGCCGCAGCGCGAGATCGGCCAGCGAGCCCGCGGGCCGATCCTGAAACGGCGCGCGGATCTCCCCCTCCCCGGCGACATCCCCTTCGCCGGCGGAGCCAGGAAACCGCAGGAACGAAAGCCCCGCGTCCGGATCATGACGGACAACCGCCAGCCGCAGCACGTTGAGCAGCCCCGGCTCGTGCAGCAGCCGCAACGCCTCGGGCCGCGCCAGCAGATCCAGGTAGCGCCCCTGCGCCACCAGCTCGCCCCGATCGAGCAGAACGAACCATTCGCACAGGTCGAGCAGCGCTTCGAGATCATGACTGACCTGGATGATCGGGATCTCGGCCTCGTCGCGAATCCGGCGCAGGAACGGAAGTATCTGCCGGCGGAGCCGGAGGTCCAGCCCGGTCAACGGCTCATCGAGCAAGAGCAGCCGCGGCGACGCCAGCAACGCGCGGCCGAGGGCGACCCGCCGCGCCTCGCCCCCCG
>MVZB01000105.1 GCA_002068205.1 candidate division BRC1 bacterium ADurb.BinA292 | reverse complement strand
CTGCGCAAGCAGATCCTCGGGCTGTTCGCGCTCGGCTGGACCGGGTCGATGCGGCACTGGCACCGCTACGAGCGGGCCTACCTGATCCTGGCGGCCCTCTCGACCCCGCTGGTGCTGTCGGTGCACTCGGTCGTGTCGTTCGACTTCGCGGTGTCGGTGCTGCCGGGATGGCACACGACGATCTTCCCGCCGTATTTCGTCGACGGGGCGATTTTTTCCGGGTTCGCGATGGTGATGACGCTGATGATCCCGGCGCGCCAGTGGTTCGGGCTGAAGGATTTCGTGACGCTGCGGCATCTGGAGAACATGAACAAGATCCTGCTGGCGACGGGGATGATCGTGGGCTACGCCTACAGCACGGAGTTCTTCATCGCGTGGTACAGCGGCAACCTGTATGAGCGGTTCACGTTCATCCACCGGGCGCTGGGGCCGTATGCATGGGCCTACTGGATCATGATTTCGTGCAATGTGATTTCGCCGCAGCTGTTCTGGTTCCGCCGGCTGCGCCGCTCGATCCCGGTGATGTTCGTCGTCTCGATCTTCGTGAACATCGGGATGTGGTTCGAGCGCTACGTGATCGTGGTGACGTCGCTGGCGAGCGACTTTCTGCCGTCGAGCTGGGACTATTTCAGCCCGACGCTGATCGACGTGCTGACCTACCTGGGGAGCTTCGGGCTGTTCTTCACGCTGTTCCTGCTGTTCCTGCGCTTCCTGCCGGTGCTGGCGCTGGCGGAGATCAAGGCGATCATGCCGCAGGCCCACGCGCACCACGGCCACGAACCGGCCCATGCGGGCCACGCGACGGAGTAGCCGAGGATGAGACTGCCGCATTTCCTCCGCCTGGTGACCGGCCAACTGCCCGAGGACAATCCGTTCGGGATCGTGGCGGAGTTCGACAATCCGGGCGCGCTGATGCATGCGGCCGAGGCGGTGCGCAAGGCGGGCTATCGCGCGTTCGACGTGCATTCGCCGTTTCCGATCCACGGGATGGATGAGGCGATGGGGGTGCGGCGGACGATCCTGCCGTTCCTGGTGCTGGGGGGCGGGCTGACGGGTTGCGTCGGCGCGCTCGCGATGCAGATCTGGATGATGGCCTACGACTATCCGCTGGTGATCAGCGGCAAGCCGCTGATGAGCATCCCGGCCTACATTCCGGTGACGTTCGAGCTGACGATTCTGCTGTCGGGATTCGCGGCGGTGGGGAGCATGCTGTTCCTCAATTTTCTGCCGATGCTGTATCACCCGCTGTTCAAGCACGAGGCGTTCCGCAAGGCGACGGACAACGCGTTCTTCCTGTCGATCGAGGCGCGCGACAAGCAGTTCGACGTCGAGGGAACGCGGTCGCTGCTCGAGTCGATCGGCGGTCGCAACATCACGCTGCTGGAGCCATGAGCCGATGAGTTCGCCAATCCGCATCATGGTCCTGCTGCTGAGCGCCGCGCTGCTGGGGGGATGCCGCGGCCGCGTCACCGACGAGCCGCCGGTGCATCTGAATCCGAACATGGACGACCAGGAGAAGCTCGACCCGCAGGAGGAGTTTTCGTTCTTTCCGGACGGACGGGCGTCGCGCGAGCCGGTGGCGGGGACGATTGCGCGGGGCGATCTGCAGGTGGACCCGGTGCGCTACGAGGGTCAGACGGCGGCGGGCAACTGGATCCAGCACGGGCCGCTGCGGACGACGGAGGAACTGCTGCGGCGGGGCCAGCGGCAGTTCAACATCTACTGCGCGCCCTGCCACGACCGGGTCGGCACGGGTCGCGGGATGGTGACCAACTACGCCGGGATGACGCCGCCGACGAACCTGCAGGACGCGCGCATCCGCGAGATGCCCGACGGGCAGATCTTCCACACGATCACGTATGGGGTGCGGACGATGCCGTCGTACCGGCATCAGGTCGGGGTGACGGATCGCTGGGCGATCGTGGCCTACCTGCGCGCGTTGCAGCGCAGCCAGTCCACGACGCTGGCGGACGTGCCGTCCGACATGCGCTCGACACTTGAAGTGAGGCCATGATGCGTCCCGAAGCCCAAGTCGATTACCGCCTGAAGGGGAGTCATCCGCAACTGGTGTGGCGGGTGCTGCTGGCGCTGGCGATCGCGTCGCTGGTGCTCGGGCTGGTCTTCAGCTTCGCCGGTGCGGACGACAGCGAGGCCTGGCGGCAGTTCAAGTTTTCGTACGTGACGAGCTATGCGTGTTACCTGTCGCTGTCGCTCGGCGCGCTGTTCTTCGTGCTGATCCAGCACAGTTGCAACGCGCGCTGGAGCGTGACGGTGCGGCGGGTGAGCGAAGCGATCATGATGAACATGGGGCTGATGCTGGTGCTGCTCGTGCCGATCCTGTTCTGGCTGCCCGATCTGTATCACTGGGCGGACGCGGAGCACGTGGCGCACGACGCCCTGTTGCAGCAGAAGGCGCCGTATCTGAATATTCCGTTCTTCCTGATCCGCATGGGGCTGTATTTCGTGATCTGGATCGGGCTGAGCACATATCTTTACAACCGGTCGGTGCGTCAGGACGAAACAGGGGATTACGGGCTGACGCAGGCGATGCGGCGGATCAGCCCGGTGGGGCTGATTCTGTTTTCGCTGAGCCTGACGTATTTCGCGTTCGACCTGCTGATGTCGCTCGACGCGCACTGGTATTCGACGATTTTCGGCGTGTACTATTTTTCCGGGGCGTTCATGGGCGCGCTGGCGTTCATGATCCTGATCTGCATCTGGGTGTGCTCGACGGGGGCGTTGGGCCGGGCGATCAACCGCGAGCATTTCCACGACCTGGGCAAGCTGATGTTCGGCATGGTCGTGTTCTGGGCCTACATCGCGTTTTCGCAGCTCCTGCTGATCTGGATGGGGAACATCCCGGAGGAGACGGTGTGGTACATGCACCGCTACACGGGGACGTGGAAGGGGTTCAGCTGGTTCCTGCTGATCGGCCACTTCATCCTGCCGTTCCTGTATCTGTTGCCGCGGTCGGTCAAGCGCAACCAGGCGCTGCTGGGGATCGGGGCGCTGTGGATGCTGGCGATGCACTACCTGGACATGTATTACCTGGCCATGCCGTCGTTCACGCATGAGAACGTGCCGTTCAACATCGTCGATCCGGCGCTGTTCATCGGGATGGGGTGCCTGTTCGCGGCGGCGGTGGTGTGGCGGCTGACGCGGCGCCATGTCGTGCCGATTCGCGATCCGTATCTGGCCGAATCGTTAGCTTTCGAGAATTTCTGAGGCGACGGCCCGCATGACAAGTTCCGAGCATAATGAACCGAGAAACAATCTGATCGCGCTGTATGGCCTGATCTCCGTGGTGGGACTGTTCCTGATCACGTTCCTGCTGATCTACTTCTTTTCGTTTTGGCGGCAGACGATCGTCAGTGCTATCGTGGAGGGAGCGCCCACGCCGGAACTGCGCGATCTGCGGGCGAGGGAAGACACGGCCCTGAACAAGTATGCGTATCTGGATGCCGCCACGGGGACGGTGGCGATCCCCATCGAGCGGGCGATTGAACTGGAAGCGGCCGCGCCGTGGCGGGCGGCCATGGATCTGCCGGCGGAGGTGACGCCCGAGGCGACGGCGACGGCGACGCCCGCGCCGGGCGCGACACCCGAACCGGGCGCGCCCGAGCCGATCGGCGCCGACCGCGCCGATATCCCGGTCGCGGGTCAGCCCGGAGCGGCGATCGCGCCGGAGGGGCCGCGAGCGGCCGATTCGGTGGTGACGACGCGGTCGCTGGAACGCGCCGCGCCGCCGGCGGGCGAGCCGGGGAGTTAGGGAGAGACCTTCGGGGGCGATTACGAGGGACGAGAGACGAATTTAGAGCGGGGACGCGAGACGACATTTGACGGTGGGAAGGATGGCGAGACCCGCGGGGGGAAGGAACCCCGATCATGAAACGACAGGCGACACATCACCCGGCCTTGAGGCTGCTGACCGCGCTGGCTCTGTTCACATCCCTGGCAACCCTTCATGGCGCTGAGCCCGTTCCACCCGAAATGCGGGGGGTGGATATCGTCGAGCACCTGGGCGAAAAAATTCCGCTGGACGTGCGGCTAACGAACGAGCAGGGCGAGTCGGTCGAGCTCGGGCAGTACATCACCGGGGACAAGCCGGTGATGCTGATGCTGGTGTATTACTCCTGCCCGACGCTGTGCAACACGATGCTGAACGAGCTGACGCACGGGCTGAAGGCGATGCAATGGACCGCGGGGGAGAACTTCGAGATCCTGACGGTGAGCATCGACCCGACGGAGACGGCGGAGCTGGCGGCGGCCAAGAAGGCGAACTACCTGCGGGAATACGGTCGGCCGGAGGCGGCGCGCGGGTGGCACTGGTTCGTGGGGGACAAGGCGAATATCGACCGGCTGGCCGAGGCGGTCGGCTTCAAGTACAAGTACGATCCGGTCCAGCGGATCTACGCGCATCCGCCGGCGACGTATGTGATCTCGCCGGCGGGGGTGATCTCGCGCTACCTCTACGGGATCTCGTATGATCCGAAGACGATGAAGCTGGCGCTGCTGGAGGCGGGGGAAGGGAAGATCGGGAGCACGCTGGATCGACTGATCCTGTTCTGCTACCATTATGATCCTTCCACGCGCGGCTACACGCTGATGGCACTGAGGATCATGCGGCTGGGGGGCGGCCTGACGGCGGTCGCGCTGTTCGGCATGATCGGGACGTATCTGTGGCTGGAGCGGCGACGGCGCCGGCGGATGGACGAGGCATCGGCGGCGGGTCCGCTGGAGGAGCCCGCGGCGGCGGCGGGGAAGTAGGGGCCGCGGCGGGGGCGAAGGTGTGCGGGGGGGACGCGTAGCGCCCCGGAAGTTGATAACCTGATAGGGATATGGAGATCGCCGCCGCGCGCGGCCGGAGTATCATGGACAAAACCTTCTTCATGCCCCGGCAGGCCTCGACGATGGCCGCCGCCGTCGATGACGTCTATTACTTCGTCTACTGGCTGTCGGTGTTTTTCTTTGCGCTGATCGTCGGGCTGATGATCTTCTTTGTCATCCGCTACCGGCGGCGCAGCCCCGACGACGTGACGCCGAAGATCACGCACAGCTATGCGCTCGAGGCGTTCTGGAGCATCATTCCGCTGTTCCTGATCATTCTGATCTTCGCCTGGGGGTTCAAAGTTTATCTGCAATTGCGCGTCGTGCCGGCCAATGCATTTGAGATTCACGTGACCGCGCTGAAGTGGCAATGGCAGTTCACCTATCCCGACGGGACGGTGACGATCGGCGAGCTGGGTGTGCCGGTGGGCCGGCCGGTGAAGCTGCTGATGAACTCGCAGGACGTGATCCACAGTTTCTATGTGCCCGACATGCGGGTGAAGCAGGACGTGGTGCCCAACCGCTACACGGTGGCCTGGTTCGAGGCGACGGAGGTGGGGGATCACCGGATCTACTGCGCCGAGTATTGCGGCGACGGGCACTCGCAGATGTATGGCTGGGTCAAGGTGATGCCGCCCGACGTGTTCAACGACTGGGTTGCGGCGGGGGGCATCGAGGCGGGCAACCTGCCGCCGGTGGAGTACGGCAAGCTGCTGTTCGAGAAGAAGACCTGCATCGTCTGCCATTCGGTCGACGGCACGGGCAACAAGCAGTGCCCCGACCTGCTGGGGGTGTTCGGGCACGAGGTGACGCTGACCGACGGCTCGACGGTGATGGCCGACGAAAATTATCTGCGCCGCTCGATGATGGAACCCAACGCCGACGTGGTGCAGGGTTACCGGGCGGAGATGCCGAGTTTCGCCGGGCTGCTGAAGGATGACCAGACGACGGCGCTGATTGAATACATCAAGTCGCTCGGGGCGAGCGAGTAATCCGCGAGGAGACGAGGACGATGTCGACCGCAACGCTACCCGGCCCGATCCCGCACGACCACGACGTCGGGCGGATCAATTACCTGCACTCGCACCGCGGGGTGATGTCGTGGGTCTACACGCTGGACCACAAGCGGATCGGGATCATGTATCTGGCGGCGGTGACCGCCTCGTTCCTGGTGGGGGGCGTGATGGCGCTGCTGATCCGGGCCGAGCTGATCGACCCGCAGCTGACGATGCTGCCGAGCAACAAGGTTTACAATCAGCTCTTCACGCTGCACGGGGCGATCATGGTGTTCCTGTTCATCATCCCGTCGATTCCGGCGGCGCTGGGGAACTTTTTTCTGCCGATTATGCTCGGGGCGAAGGACGTCGCGTTCCCGCGGCTGAACCTGGCCAGTTTCTACATCTACGTGGTCGGGGCGATCTTTGCGGTGATTTCGATCGTGCTGGGGTCGGTCGACACGGGTTGGACGTTTTACACGCCGTACAGCGTGGATACGCAGACGAGCGTGGTGATGATGACGATGGGGGCGTTCATTCTGGGGTTTTCGTCGATCTTCACGGGGCTCAATTTCATCGTCACGGTGCACAAGCTGCGGGCGCCGGGGCTGACGTGGTTCCGGATGCCGCTGTTCGTGTGGGCGCTGTATGCGACGTCGATCATCCAGGTGCTGGCCACGCCGGTGCTGGGGATCACGCTGCTGCTGCTGGCGATCGAGCGGGTGGCGCACGTGGGGATTTTCGATCCGCTGATGGGCGGCGACCCGGTGCTGTTTCAGCATTTCTTCTGGTTCTACTCGCATCCGGCAGTCTACATCATGATCGTTCCGGGGATGGGGATCATCAGCGAGATCATCCCGACGTTCGCGCGCAAGCCGATCTTCGGCTACCGGTTCATCGCGTTCTCATCGATCGCGATCGCGCTGATCGGGTTCCTGGTATGGGGCCATCACATGTTCACGAGCGGGCAGTCGGAGATCGCGGTGATGATCTTTTCGGCGCTGACGTTCCTGGTGTCGATTCCGTCGGCGATCAAGGTGTTCAACTGGACGGCGACGCTGTATCGCGGCTCGATCGATCTGAAGACGCCGATGCTCTACGCGCTGTCGTTCATCTTCCTGTTCACGATCGGCGGGCTGACCGGGCTGTTTCTGGGGGCGCTGGCGACCGACATCCACCTGCACGACACGTATTTCATCGTCGCGCACTTCCATTACGTGATGGTCGGCGGGACGGTGATGGCGTTCATGGGGGGGCTGCATTACTGGTGGCCGAAGATGACGGGGCGGATGTATCCGGAGCTGCTCGGGCAGATCACGTGTGGGATCGTCTTCCTGGGATTCAACATGACGTTTTTCACGCAGTTCATCCTGGGCAGCCAGGGAATGCCGCGGCGCTACGCGACGTATGACGAGCAGTTCCAGCCGCTGCATGCGTTCTCGTCGGTTGGCGCGCTGGTGCTGGGCGTGGGATTCGCCATCACGACGGCGTATCTGCTGTGGTCGCTGTGGAAGGGGGCCAAGGCGCCGCGCAATCCGTGGGGCTCGCTCTCGCTGGAATGGCAGATCGAAACGCCGCCGATTCACCAGAATTTCCTGGAGACGCCGGTGATCGAGGGGATGCCGTATGATTACGGGGTGGAGACGGGCAGCGGGCATTGAGGGTTCGAGAGCCGATGACGAGGGACGAGGACGAGGGACGAACTAATCATGACTGAGGGCAACGAGCGATGAGCAGCGCCGCGAGTGCGATCGACGGGCACGATCACCCCCACAACCCGCACCTGGCCCATCATTTCGAATCGATGGAGCAGCAGCACAACTCGGCCAAGCTGGGGATGTGGATCTTTCTGGTCACGGAAATCCTGCTGTTCAGCGGGCTGTTCCTGGCCTATGGGGCGTATCGCGCGTTCCATCCGGAAGTTTTCAACCACGCCAGCCGGCTGCTGAGCCTGCCGCTGGGGGGCTTCAACACGATCGTGCTGATCGGCAGCAGCCTGACGATGGCGCTGGCGGTGCGGGAGGCGCAGCTCGGGCGGGGCCGGCTGCAGGCGCTGTTCCTGCTCAGCACGCTGGCGCTGGCGGGGGTGTTCCTGGTCGTCAAGTATTTCGAATATTCGCACAAGTTTCACGTCGGTCTGCTGCCGGGCCGGTGGTTCGCGCCGCACGGACACGAGGCGCACGTGGCGCAGTGGCAGAATGTGCGGATCTTTTTCGGGATTTACTTTCTGATGACCGGCCTGCACGGGATCCACGTGCTGATGGGGATGGCGGCGATCGGCTGGCTGTGGCTGCGCGCGCGGCGAGGGGAGTTCAGCGCCGCATACTATACGCCGGTCGAAGTCGTCGGGCTCTACTGGCACCTGGTCGATATCATCTGGATCTTCCTGTTCCCGATGCTCTACCTCATTGACAGGTCACCGATGCACTGATGGCGGATCAGAGTTTGCACCAACCGGGGCACGCAGGCGGCGCGCACGCCGCGCATCACGTCCATGTGATCCCGCTCAAGGTCTACATCGGCGTGTGGCTGGCGCTGATGTTCCTGACGGCGCTGACGGTGGCCGTGTCGTTCGTACACATCGGCTTTCTGAACGTGCCGATCGCGCTGAGCATCGCGATGATCAAGGCGACGCTGGTGGCGCTGATCTTCATGCATCTGTATTACGACGAGAAGTTCAATCTGATCGTGCTGCTGAGCGGGCTGGTTTTCGTTGCGATCTTTTTTGCGTTCACGCTGATCGATCCGCTGACGCGCGGCGAGGTCAACGCCGATGATGGGTATTTTCTGGTGCCCGAGATGCCGCGCGCGGGGGTGGACGTGCAGCCGCTGGCGGCCGACGGATTGACCACCGGCGGCCACGGCGAAGAGGACACGCACGGCGCCGCCGGGGCAATGATCGACACGCATCAGCCCGGGGCCGAGCCGGCGGCGGTGGGGGGCGACGCGAGCGTTCCCGCCGAGGAGCTGAGCGGAGAGCCCGCACATCCATGATTTATCGTTGTCCCACGCTCGAACCGCGCGGCGGGGGGCGGCTGGACGCCGTCTGGTGGGCAACGCCCGTGCTGCTGCTGAGCTATCTGGGGGTGGTGTGCCTGACGTCGCCCGATGCGTGGCGGCTGGCGCCGGCGGTGACGCTGTTCAACGGGCTGCTGGCGGCGGGGCTGGCGCTGGCGCTGCTGGCGCTGGGGGGGACGTGGGTCGCGGGCCTGCGGGCGCAGCATGCCGAGTCGCTGCTGCGGCCGTCGACGACGTTCGGTTTCGCGCTGTTCCCGGCGCTGGCGGGCGGGCTGGGATCGTGGCCCGGCGCGGCGGCGGCGCTGGCCGGCTGGGGCCAGGCGCTGTTTCTGGTCGCGTTGACGCTGCTGCTGATCGCGGCGGTGTGGCATGTCGGCGCAGGGGAGCGGCAACAGCGGCTGCTGGGCGCCGCCGAGCAACGGACGGGCCGGCCGAGCTGGCGCGATTTCTACGCGCTGACCAAGATGGGCCTGAACGCGCTGGTGCTGGTGACGACGTCGATCGGATTTTATCTGGCCTCGCGCGGCGGGATCGACGGGTGGCTGTTCCTGTGGGCGCTGAGCGGGACCGCGCTGGTTGCGGCCGGCTCGAGCGTGCTGAATCAGTTCATTGAGCGCGATGTGGATGCGCTGATGGAACGAACGGCGAACCGGCCGTTGCCCGCCGGCCGGTTGCGGCCGTTCGAGGCGCTGCTGTTCGGGACCGGGCTGAGCCTGGTCGGCCTGCTGATCCTGATCTGGCGGGTAAATCTGCTGACGGCGTTTCTGGGGGGGCTGACGCTGGCGGTCTACCTGTTTCTCTATACGCCGATGAAACGGACAAGCACGCTGTCGACGCTGGCGGGGGCGATTTCGGGGGCGGTGCCGCCGGTGATGGGCTGGACGGCGACCGGCGAGCCGATCGGGCCGCTGGCCGTCGTGCTGTTCCTGATTCTGTTCTTTTGGCAGGAGCCGCATTTTCTGGCGATCGGCTGGAAGTACCGCAAGCAATACGGCGCGGCGGGGTTCCCGCTCTACAGCGTGCTGGATTCGCGCGGCAAGGCGACGGCGGCGCAGGCGGTGTGGTATGCCGCGGCGCTGCTGGCGACGACGCTGGCGCCGCTGGCGCTGGGGACAGGGGGCGCGGTCTACGGGACGGCGGCGGCGCTGGCCGGCATCGGGTTCGCCGCGCTGGCGATCCGGTTCTGGTTCCGTCCGGCGCGGGGCAGCGCGATGGCGCTGTTTTTCGGGTCGATTGCGTATCTGCCGTTGACGTTGTTATTGGTGCTGTTTCTGGGGGGCGCGCAGGGGTGAGGGGGCGGGTGCGGCGCGCCGCCCGGGGTTGATTGAGTTCTGGCTTGCCCATTGACACCGATTCACACGGATTGACGCGGACATCTGGCATCGCTCCGGGATGCGGGGGGGAGCGGCGGGGGCGCCGGCGCCACACCGGTGGAATTCGGTTCGGTCGCCATCCGGGCACCGCTTGAAAGGGGTTGGCTGAGCCGTTCCTTCCTTCGCTCCTCCCACTCCGCCCTCAGGGCGGCTTTCTCCTCGCCCGTGAAGATGTAGTAGTGGGCGAGGGTGCACGGGATTCCTCCGTTGTTGAACGCATTGGTTCGATTCGGCTTCAGATCGATCTGTCCTAGGAGGCGATCGTCGGCGGTGAGGAGACTCACGTTCCATCCGCCGAAGAATTGGGCGAGGGCATCCCCGATTGAGCGATACAGGTGGCGGGTCTCC
>MVZB01000104.1 GCA_002068205.1 candidate division BRC1 bacterium ADurb.BinA292 | reverse complement strand
GCGGCGGGAACCGGGATCCCCATCGCGACCGAGTCCCGCAGGGACGGCAGAACCGATCCAGGCGACGCCGAGAATGGCGGGCAAATTTTCGAGTGAGGGACGAAATTAGCAGGGGGACGAATCCTACCAGAATCGGAAGCGTTTGCGGGGGCTTTCCTCCCGGGCGCGGGCCTGGGCCAGGGCATCCTGGATCTCCGGCAGGCGGTGGCGCGCCAGCAGCAGGGCTTCTTCCTCCAATGAATTCACGGCCACGGTATTGAGATCGGCGACGCGGCCGCCGCGGCTGCTGATCTTGGCCTGATTGTCGGGCGCCAGTGCCGGCGCTTCCAGCCACTGCACCAGCCCGCGCGTGGTGCGCTCGTAGCTGAAATCCTCCTCCATGATCCGCTTGGCTTTCTGCGCAAAAACCTTGAGCTGACTGCGATCCATGATCCACGGCGCGATGCTGTAGGCGAGCGCTTCGGGGTCGCCCATCGGGGCGGCGATGACGGCGTGGCCATCGTCGAGCCATTCGCTGATTTCGGTGCCGATGGTGGTGGCGACGGCAAGGCCTTCGATCGCCATGGCATTGATGCGGTTGCGCGCGCCGAACATCGTTTCGTAGTTGCGCGAATCAACGTTCAGCCCGACGTCGGCCTCGCGGTGAATCGCCGGCAGCTTGTCCGACTCGATCCAGCCGAGCAGATGATAGCGGTCCTTGTAGGGCGACTGCTCGACCAGCGCGACGAAATCGTCGTAGACGCGCGTGACGACGCCCTCGATGCGTCCGCCGGTCGAGACGAAGTGGACGTTGGGATGATTCTGCATCAGCAGGTCGCAGGCCCGCACCAGCGTGGCGACGTCGGCCCAGACATTGAATCCGCCGCTCCAGAGGAGGACGAACGCGTCCTCGGGGACCAATGCCTGCTACCGCCGTCACCTGCCAGCGGTAGCAGGCATTGGGCAGGTGATGGCCGAACTGATAATCGAACGTATGGCGATTGAGCCGGCCGACCGCCGCCATCTCGCCCAGGACCGCGTGCAGCTGGGGACGGGAAACAGCGCTGAACTTGTCGCAGCGGCGGACGATGGCCCGCTCGATCGCCCACGCGTCGGCCAGCATCGAGTCATCCTCCTCGATCCAGCAGCGGCCCTGCATCTCGGCCATCCAGTAGCCGTTGAGATCGGCCCACACCGGCAGCGCGGTCGGCAGGAGGCAGGCGATGTAGGCCGGATACGTGTTCACGCCGACCAGTGCGTCGGGTTCGAGCTGGCGGACCTGCTCGGTCAGCATGCGGACGGCGAATTCAGCGCTGTGGTTGGTGAAACGCTGGTAGGTGAGCCCTTCGTAGGTGTCGGGCACCATCGAGGAGACTTCGCCCTCGGTGCCCTCGGTGGCGGGAATCGGCAGGGTATAGAGATTGACCGTATGGCCGGCATCGAGAATCGGTTTGAGCAGATGGCGCGTGCGCAGGGCCGCCGCCCCGATGTAGGGCATGCCCGTGCGGGGCAGGGGGCCGTAGCCGATGATCATGACACGCGCCATGGCGTTCTCCCAGCGGGGATCGGACCAGGCCGGCTTGGCGAAGGCCCGACAACCGGCTCCGGATGACATACGTCAGGGACAGAATAGACAGTGCCAAAGCGATTGGCAATGGTCTGGGGCAGGTCGCGCGCGCGCCGGCGGATGGAAGGATCGCGATGGCGGGACGGTGCAGCGCGGCGCGGCAACACCAATCTGGAGCCGATCGCCCCGGCCGATTCCGGTCGATCCGGGGCCGGTCAGGCTGGCCCGGCCAGCCGCTCCGCGAATGAGTCAAGCGAAGCGGTCCATGGCCTGCGGTCATCCATCGGCTTGATCGAGAACGTGCCGGACTGGACTTCATCGGGGCCGATGTATATCGCGTGGAGGGCGCCGGCGCGGTCGGCACGGGCGAAGAACTTCTTCGGTTTTTCGGCGGCGAGCGCCAGATCGCAGCTCTTGCCCGCCGCGCGCACGGCGAGGGCGGCCCGCAGGGCCAGGTCGCGCGAGGGGTCGTCCATGAAGCCGATGGCGAAATCGACGCGGCGGGCGGTCGCGGGAAGCTTGCCGCAATCGGCGAGCAGTTCCATCACGACCACATCGCCGAAGCCAAGCCCGACGCACGGCATTTTCTGACCGCCGAGGTTGCTGAGCAAGCTGTCGTAACGGCCGCCGCCAAAGATCGCGCGGAGCTTTCCGGCCGTATCAAACGCTTCAAAGACGATGCCGGTGTAGTAGCCGAGTCCGCGAATGACGGCCAGATCGAACGTGAGAAAGGGCGCGAAGCCGAGCGGGCCGGCGAGGGAAAACAGTTCGCGGATCTGGGCCAGCGCGGCGCTGTCGGCGCCGACGGCCGCGGCCGCCTGATCCAGCGTCGTGATCGCCAGCAGTTCGAACACCCGTTCGATATCACGGGTCGCGAGGCCCTCCTCCTCCAGCAGCCGGGCCACCTCGTCGTCGCTGATCTTGCCGCGCTTGTCGAGCGCGAGGCAACAGGCCATGAAGTGCTCCTGGCCGATGCCGCTGCGGGCAAACAGCTCGGCCAGCACGGCGCGGCTGCCGACGCGGACCTGGAACTCGTTGGCGCTCAAACCCAGCCGACGCAGGGCGGCGACGGCGGCGCCAATGACTTCGGCCTCGGCCAGCACCGATTCCTCGCCGACGATGTCGAGATTCCATTGGTAATGCTCGCGCTTGCGGCCGCGCGTCATTCGTTCGTAGCGGAAACACTGGCCGATGGCGGACCACTTGAGCGGGAAGCTGAGCGCCCCCTGCCGCGCGATGATCATGCGGGCGAGCGAGGGGGTCAGTTCGGGCCGAAGCGCGAGGCGGCGATCGCTCTTGTCCACGAAGGTGTAGATCTGGTCGCTGATTTCCTCGCCGGCCTTGCGCTCGAGCAGTTCCATGGTTTCGACGACGGGCGCGTCGTATTCCTCAAAGCCGTGGAGCCGCGCGGTTTCGCGCCAGGCGGAGAAAAGGGCGTCGCGCGCGCGAAAATCCTCGGGATAGAAATCGCGCATGCCGCGCGGCGGGGCGAAAGTCGTCATGGTGTGAATTCCAATGAATTAACTGAAATTGACGGAATGATAAGGATAAAGCTCAGGCTTCCTGGGGTTGCAGGGCCGGATCGTCCAGTCCGAGCTTCTGGAAAAACTCGACGCGCCGCCGCCCCTGTTCGATCGGACAGGGCTGACCGGCCAGCATCGCGCGCAGGGCTTCCATTTCCTCGCGCGAAAACTGCCGTGCGTGGCGAACGTATTCCTCGAAGGCCTCATAGGCCAGCGGCGCGACGGCGCGGGCGCAATCGCCCAGCACCTCGGCGTAGACGCGAATTTCATACTGGGCGTGCTCGTCGGCCCGCAACTGGATGAAATGAAACAAGTTGTGCAGGTCGATCTGCCAGTACCATTCGGTGTAGAGCGACAGCGGAAGATTGACGCGCGCCAGTTCGCGCGCGATATCCAGGTCGATCATCTCCCGGTAGCCGGCGTAGGCGGTCTCCTGCGCCGAGGTCAGGATTTCGAGGACGCGGCGCGCCTGCTCGGCGTCAAGCGCGTCGGCGTCGCGCCCCTGTTTATTGGTCTTGCTCTGGGGGCGAATCTGCTCGGGATCCGGCAGATAGAACTCGTCCTTCATCACCGAATAGCGACCCGACATTTCGTTCAACCGCGCCGTGCGGTGTCGGATCCACTGGCGGGCGACGAAGATCGGCAGCTTGACGTGAAATGTCAGGATCACCTGTTCGAACGGCGAGGTGTGGCGGTGGCGCATGAGGTAATGAATCAGCGCGCGATCCTCGCGGACGGTCTTGGTGCCGGCGCCGTAGGAAACGCGCGCGGCCTGAACGATCCGGGCGTCGCCCCCCAGGTAATCCACGAGCCGCACGAACCCCTTGTCCAGGACCTTGATTTCCTGATCGAGCAATGCCTCGGCTTCGGGGATGGTGATGTGAGCCATGACCGGATCCGTTCCCTTACTCAGATTCGTCGCACTCAGAAATTCGTCCGTCGTCCTCGCACCCCGGCGTTCATGGAGAATCGGGGATTCATCAGCCATGCGTGATCGGGAGCGCGCCGGAGAAACGCAAGCGGATAACGTGGCGAACCGCGAACGTCAGCGATCCTGATGGGCGGCCTGCGCCGGCAGAACGGGATCCAGCGGCGCCCCGAGCAATCCGCGCCGGAGCAAGTCAAGCGCGGCGACGACCGCTTGGTGCCGTACGTCGGCGCGGTCGCCCAGAAAATGGTGCCTCCGACTATGCACGATCCCGTCGGGACCCGCCAGCCCCAGATAAACGAGGCCGACCGGTTTGTCGGGCGAGCCGCCGCCGGGCCCGGCGATGCCGGTGATGCTGACGGCCCAGTCGGTGCCGGCCACTTCGCGCGCGCCGGTCGCCATCGCCTCGGCCACCTCGGCGCTGACCGCGCCGAACTGGGCCAGCAGATCGGGCATCACGCCCATGCGCGCCATCTTGGCCTCGTTGGCGTACGTGATGAACCCCTCGCGGAAATATTCCGACGAGCCCGCGACATCGGTGATGCGGCCGGCGAGGCGTCCGCCGGTGCACGATTCGGCGGTCGTCAGCGTCTGGCGCCGCTCGCGCAGAAGCCCCCCGACGACGCTCTCCAGCGTGTCGTTGTCGCAGCCAAAGATGTTGTACTCGCCCAGGCGCTCCCGAACCAGCGCCTCCCATCGGGCCTGGAGTTCGTCATTGGCGGCTTCGTCGCGCGCCATCAGGGTCAGGCGGATATCGACCAGGCTCATCTTGGCCAGCAGCGCGAAATTCACCCGTTCGTCGTAGGCGAACAGGTCGTGAACCAGCTCATTGATGGCCGACTCGGCAATGCAGGCGGTGTGGTAGTTGATCGCGCGAAAACGGACGCGCTCGACGCCGAAACGCCGCAAGATGCGCGGCAGCGCTTCCTTGTCGAGCATCGGCGCCATTTCGCGCGGGGGCCCCGGCAGGGCGATCAGCGTCGCGCGCGGGCCGTCCGGCCCCGGCTCCAGATAGAAGCCCGGGGCGGTGCCGTTTTCGTTCGGCAGGACTTCGGCGCCTGCGGGAATCAGCGCCTGCACCCGGTTGGACTCGGGCATGACCCGACCGCGCCGCTGATAGCGCGCGCGGATGCGCTCGAGCGAATCAGGATCCTCAACCAGCGCCCGCCCCCACACCGCCGCCACGACGTGCCGGTTCAGGTCGTCGCCGGTGGGCCCGAGGCCACCGGTCGTGATGATCAGATCGGCCCGCGCGGAGGCTTCGGTCAGGGCTTCCTGGAGCGCGTCGGCGCGATCGGCGATCGCGACGTGCCGCGCGGTCGGCAGGCCGGCCTCCAGCAGCCGCCCGCTGATCGTGGGGCTGTTCCGGTCGGTGGCATGACCTTGCAGAATTTCCGTGCCGGTCGAGAAAATCCAGATGACGGGGTCGGTGGTGGACATGCTGCTTTAATCCGTTGGGGTGGCCGCCCCGGGCCGCAACCGCGCCGGCGGTCCGCTCGCCGTCGCCCGGCAAGACCCGGCCCGCCCCTCGGTGGGATGTTGATGGATCAGTAGCTGCCGCTCTCTTCGAGCGAAATCACCAGGGGTTCCGCCTGGGGCGCGGCATCCCCCCCGCTGGGGATCACGCCGCCGCTTGCGGCCAGCGCCGCGTCCTCGGCGGCCTTTTCCTCGATCAATTGCGTGATCGTCGTGAACTCGTAGCCGGCCGCCTTCAGGTCGGCGATCATGCCGGGCAGCGCGTCGATCGTCGGCGCCTTCGTGTCGTGCATGCAAACGATCGCGCCGCCGTGGGCGTCGCCCACGACCTTCTGTCGGATTTTCTCGCCGGTGGCGCCGCTGGCCCAGTCGCGCGGGTCGATCGACCACATGCAGATGACCAGATTCTCCTCGCGGCAGATGTCGCGCACGGTCTGATCGACATTGCCGCCCGGCGGACGGAAGAGGACCGGCCGGATGCCGGTGGTCCGCTCGACCAGGTCCTGAGTTTCGACGATCTGGCGGCGAACCTCGGCCTCGTTCTTGCGCGTCAGGTTCGGATGATCCCAGGAGTGGGTGCCGAGTTCAAACCCCGAGTCCGCGACGAGTTTGGCCTGCTCCGGATAGCTTTCCACCATCTCGCCGACGAGGAAAAAATTGGCGGGAATCCCCGCCTCCTTGAGGATCCGCACGACCTGGGGGGTGCGCGACGGATGGGGCCCATCGTCGAAGGTCAGAACGATCTTCCTGGTGGAGCTTGAGCCGCGGCTGATTTTTTCGCCGGCGTGGGCCTTGATCGCCGCGGAGAGCTCAACGCCGGGCGCGGCGGCCGGTTCGCCCGCTGGGGACGTCGCCGCCTCCGCCGTGGGCGTTTCGTCGCCCGACAATGGCTCCGCGGCGGCCACCTCCACCGGCGCTCGATCGGACAGGCTGGCCGAGGGGGCCGGATCGGTCGGCAGGGTCGCCGGCGCGGAGGCGGCCGGCTCGGCCCGCGCCAATGCATCGCCGGCGAAAGCGTTGTCGGGGGTGCGGGCGCCCAGCAGATAGCCGACGGCAATGCCGGCGGCCAGCAGCAGAACCAGACCCAGCCATTTGCTCAGGGGTGATTTCATCAAGCGATCCTTTCGCACTGGAACGGGGGATGTCTCAAGGGGAGCTGCTCGAGCGGGATGAGGGATTTCAACGGGTTCAGGCCGACTGCGGGGTCGCGGCGCCCATCCCCGCCGACCAGCGCAGATAGGCCTCGAGGAAGCCATCGATGGCGCCGTCCATGACCGCCGATACGTTGCCGGTTTCGTGGCCGGTGCGGTGATCCTTGACCATCTGATACGGCTGAAACACGTAGGAGCGGATCTGATTGCCCCAGGAGATGTCCTTCTTGGCCTCCTGGCGGGCGTCCAGTTCGGCCTGCTGCTCGGCGCGCGCCTTCTGGTAGAGCTTGGCGCGCAGCATTTTCATCGCGACGGCCTTGTTCTGGTGCTGGCTGCGTTCGTTCTGGCAGGCGACGACGATTCCCGTCGGTTCGTGCGTGATCCGCACGGCCGAGGAGGTCTTGTTGACATGCTGGCCGCCGGCCCCCGACGAGCGGTAGGTGTCGATGCGCAGATCCTCTTCACGAATTTCGATCTGGATTTCGTCATCGACCTGCGGCCAGACATCGACCGAGCAGAACGAGGTGTGGCGGCGCTTGGCGGCATCGAACGGCGAGATCCGCACCAGCCGATGGACGCCCGCTTCGGCCTTCAGCATCCCGTAGGCGAACTCGCCCTTGACCAGCAGGGTCGCGCTGCGGATGCCGGCTTCCTCGCCGTCGATCAGGTCGAGCGTCTCGACGGCATACTCTTCCTTTTCGCACCAGCGGGAGTACATGCGCAGGAGCATCTGCGCCCAGTCGCAGGACTCGGTGCCGCCCGCCCCGGCGTGGATGTAAAGATAGGCCGATTTGTCGTCGTCCTGATCCTTGAGCAGGGCGCGCGTCTCGAGCGATTCGAGCGTATGCTCCATCGTGTCGGCCTGACGGACCAGCTCGGCCAGCATGTCGGGGTCGCCCTGGGCCATCTCGTTGAGTTCAATGGCGTCGCTCAGGTCGCGGGCAAGCTGCTCCCATGGCTCGATCTGGTTCTTCAGCCGATTCAGATCGCGCATGTGCTCCTGAGCGGCCTGGGCATTGTCCCAGAAGTCGGGGCGGGCGGATTCGGCCTCCATCTGGTCGATCCGCTGGCGCATCTCGTCGAAGCGGAGGTAGCGGCGCGCCTCATCGACACGCTGGCGCATGCGATCGAGCGAAGGACGCAAGTCTTCCTGGGTGATGGGCAATGCCGTCGGGCTCCTTGAACGGGGGTGGCGAGGCCGCGCCGGGCGCTCGCGCCGACCAAAAAAGGACGCTGGTATCATATCGAACACCCCCGCCCCTTTGCAAGACGCCACCCGTCCCGGATCGCTCGTCTCTCGTCACTCGCCCTCGTCCTCGTAATCGCCCCCAACGGCCCACCCCGATCTTTCTCGCTTTGTTGTAAATCGCAGATTCACAGGCCCCCCGTCCTTCGTCACCCCCCCTCCTTCATGTTCCCTCTTCCCATTTCTTCCCCCGCCCGGTTAAATCGGCGGGAATCAGTCGATGGGGCGATCCGGTGCGTATTCTCCTACTCTCGCAGGTCTTCCCCTACCCGCCGTACGACGGCAACATCCTGCCGATTCATCATTTCCTGCGTTGCCTGGCGCCGCGCGCCCAGTTCACGCTGCTGACGCGCGAGCCAGCCGACGCCGGGTTGCGTTCGGAGGCGCTGGCGCTATGGGAAAGCTGGGGCGTACGGGCGCGGCTTGTGCGCTGCCCGGTCCGCAGCGGCGCGGCGCAGGCGTGGGCCTGCCTGCGCGGGGGCCGGCCGTGGATAAATCGCTTCTTCAGTCCGGAACTGGCCGCGGCCGCGGCTGAACTGCTCGCGCGCGAGCGATTCGACCTGATTCAGTCCGAGGGGGTCCTGAGCGCGCAGCACCTGCCCGCGGCGCCGCCGGCGCGGCGCCTGCTCGTTGCCCGCGACTGCCTGTCGCTGGCGCATTGGCGGGCCTGGCGCGCCGGCCATTCGCCCCGCGAGGCGCTCGGCGCGATCAAGATCGCCCAGATGGAGCGCACGCTTTACCGCCGCGCCGACCGGATCCTCGCCATCTCGCCGACGGACGCCGAGGCGATACGGCGGCTCGCGCCGTCGGCCCGCATCGAGGTGTTGCCCAACGGGGTCGATCTGGACCAGTTCCGCCCGCGACCCGAACTGGAGCAGCCCGGCGTCGTCGCGTTCACAGGCGCGATGGACTTCGCGCCGAACGTGGAAGCCGCCGTCTGGTTCGGACGCGAGATCTGGCCGGGCGCCGTTCGCCGCGTCCCCTCCGCCCGGCTGCGGATCATCGGGCGCGACCCCGTCCCCGCGGTGCTGGCGCTGGCCGCCGACCCATCAATTGAAGTAACCGGCCGCGTGGAGCGGATGGAGGAAGAAGCGGCGCGGGCGCAGGTGATCGTCTCGCCGCTGCGGCGAGGGACGGGCATCAAGAACAAGGTGCTGGAAGGGGCCGCGCTCGCGCGGGCGCTGGTGGTCAGCCCCGTCAGTCTGGCGGATATCGATCTGCGGCCCGGGCGGGAACTGGAGCTGGCCGAGTCGGCCGGGGAATTCATCGAGCAGACCGCGTCGCTGCTGAGTGATCCGGCGCGGCGCCGGGCGCTGGGCCAGGCCGCTCGTTCGGCCGTGGAGCAACGTTACGGCTGGTCTGCCATGGCGGAGCGGCTATGGGGGCACTACGGCGAACTGGTGGGCGGCGGCGACGTCGCGTCGGCGAAGAATCGCGCCTGAATCGCCTGGGCGGCCACACGGCTCCCGGCGGCGTTCAGGTGAACGTCGATCGGGTCATACAGCTCGGCGCCCCCCTCGGCCGCGAGCGCCTCCAGCAGGTAAAGCGCGTCGATGCCAAGCTCCGCGCAGAGCTCAAGGACGACCGGATCGTTGGAGACCGCCTGCTCGGGCGGGACGGGGTCCTTAACGGCGCGCGGGTCCTCGCCAAATGCCTGAACGGGAGGGATGACGACCACCGCGAAGCGGAAACCGTGTTCGTCGGCCAGGCGCCTGAACTCGGCCAGGATTTCGCGCATCAGCGCGGTCAGGTGCTCGCGCAGCGGCGCCGGCTGCATCTCGAGCGAAAGATACGCGTCGCCCATCAACGCCTGGAAGATCGATTGCTCCCGGGCCGGATCCATGTAATGCGGCGTAAGCAGATGGCGCAGGTGCATCGCGACGCGCGAGCGGGGCAGTTCGCGGCTCAGGATATCGTTGCCGGTGCGCCGCACGCCGCCCCCCGGCGCCGGCTCCAGCAGCAGGTTTTTCATCAAGTCGCCGAAGTCGTTGGCGGGGAACAGCCCGAGAATCACCTGGTCGGGCGCCAGCTTCAGGCCGTCGCGCTTCAGCCGCAGCAGCGTCTGATCCGGCCCGTCGCCATAAACCCCCATGTTGAATACCTCCCAGGGTGAGCCCAGGAAAGTCTCCAGCCGGCGGGGGATGGTTTCGTGCGTCGTGGTGCTGACGCCCATGACGAACGAATCGCCGACCATCAGCACGCGGCGGCGACCGGCCGGTTTCGCGCCGAAGTCCCGGTCGCGATAGCCCAGGTTGTTCAGGTCATTGCGCGAGCGGGGGACGAACCGGAAGAGGAGTTCGCGATCGAGCGCGATCCGCGCCGGCAGCCGCCCGGGGTGCAGTTCGGGCGCCACATACGTCGGCTCGAGATGCAGCAGGGCAAGCAAGAGCTCGCCGCCGACCCAGCCGACGGCCAGGATGGCAACGAGCACGACCGCGCGGAACGCCAGCAGCCGGCGGCGCGAGGGCACGGGTCCGGGCGGATTTGCGTGCGGGTTTTCAGGATTCGATTCGGTCATCGCGGGGGCATTCCGGGCATCGCTCGGCAAATCCAGCCTCAATGGTTCGAGACCGGCCGCGCGGGGCGCGTTCGTGCGCCGCCGCGCAACGACACTATGGCCATCCCGGCCGCTTCGGTCGATCCAAAATCGCCGCTCTTCGTCTCAAGATCGGCCCCCCCGCGCCGGGATTCAAGTGTCGGGCCACAATGATAATGTCACCCCCTGGACACAATAGAAATGTCACCTGATCGGGTAGGCTGATCTCCAAA
>MVZB01000103.1 GCA_002068205.1 candidate division BRC1 bacterium ADurb.BinA292 | reverse complement strand
CAGGCATCGTCGCAGACGAGCCGGTAGTAGGCGGCGTTGTCGATCCCCTTGAACGAGAGGATCGGCCCCAGGTGGTTGCCTTCGGCGGTGTGGTTGTAGACGACGTCGAGGATGACTTCGATTCCGGCGGCGTGCAGCGCCTTGACCATCTGTTTGAACTCGTTGACCTGCTCGCCCAGTTGGCCGCCGGCGGCATATTCGTTGTGCGGCGCGAAAAAGCCGATCGAGTTGTAGCCCCAGTAATTGCGCAGCCCGCGCTCGAGCAGGTGCGCGTCGTGCACGAACTGGTGGACCGGCATCAGTTCCACGGTCGTCACGCCCAGGCGCTTCAGATAATCCACGGCGGCCGGATGCGACAGGCCGGCGTACGTCCCGCGCATCTCCTCCGGCACGTCGGGATGGCGCTTTGTGAAGCCCTTGACGTGCAACTCGTAGATGATCGTTTCGTGCAGCGGGATCTCGGGGCGCAGATCGTCGCCCCACGCAAACGCCGGGTTGATCACGACCGAACACGGCACGAACGGCGCGCTGTCGGCGGTGTTCGGCGCGCCGTACGGATCGCCGAAGTGGTAGGGAAAGACCGCCGGATCCCATTGAACCTGCCCGCTGATCGCCTTGGCGTAGGGATCGAGCAGCCGCTTGGAGTGGAGGCAGCGGTGCCCCTGCACCGGATCCCACGGGCCGTGAATCCGATAGCCGTAACGCTGACCGGGCCCGACCGTCTTCACATAACCGCACCAGCAATGGGCGACGCTGTCGTACATCTCAAAGCGCGTCTCGCACCCCTCCTCGTCGATCAGGCACAAGTCCACCCCTTCGGCGATCTCGGAGAAAATGGCGAAGTTGGTGCCATGGCCGTCATAGGTCGCCCCCAGGGGATACGGCTTGCCGGGAAGAAGGCTCAGTTTGCTCATCGAAATACCAAGGCCTGCATGCTGGGATCCCCGAGCTTCGTCGTGAATTGGCGGGTGGTTGGCTGCCGCGATGTAAGTCTTGCTGCGCCATCGGCAAAAAGCGGTGCGCGCGGGCGATCTGATCCGTCGCCCGCGGGATTGATCGGGAACGACTTAACCTCGCGGGTGGGCGGCCGCCTGGCGCGCGCGCCCAGCCCGCCGCGGGCAAATGCAAGCCCGGTGCCAAATCGTGAGGAGGTCCCAATCGCCCCGCCCGCCGAGGCAATTCTCGCGCGCGGCAACGGGAACCTGCGTCGCGCAACGTGGTCATCTTCGGAAAAGGCTTATGTGGTGAGCCTCCATGCCGAAACGTTGACTATGTCCTCTCTCTTGCGCTCCCTTTCCCGCTGTCGTCTTTTATGTCCCTTACGTCCTTTTTCCCTGTCCGCATCTCCGGGTTTTCGCGGGTCCGGCGGGAGGCGCCGCCTCCGCCGGGGCCAAAATTTTTGTTCATGTCTTAGCAATTCGGGCTTGATTCCGACGCCCAACCGCGTTATGTAGTAGCGTTCGACAAGCCGACGTCTGTTGGCAGGCGGGTGATCGTCCCGTCTTCCCAGATCCGGCGGCCCCCGCCGCCGACCGATTGGCCCCCCGATGGCCCTTGCCGACATCCCCGCCGAGCTGATCCTCTCCGCCCGCCGCGGCGACCGCGCGCGGACCGAGCAGTTGCTGCGTCTGGTCGCCCCCGACGTCTACCGCATTGCCTATTCCATGCTGCGCGACCATGAGGACACCGACGAGGTCGTCCAGGAGAGCCTGATCCGGATGTTCCGCTATATTGGGAATCTGAAGGATCCGGAGCGGTTTGCGTCCTGGGTGATGCGGATCACCGTCAACCAGGTGCAGACGTGGCGCATGCGCAAGAATCGCCGCCGGTTGTATGAAATGGACGAGGGGCTCGAGCCGGAGCAGGGGGCAATCGTCCTGAGCGGCACCCAGGGGGGCAATCCGCGCGAGGAAGCCATCCGGCGCGAAATCCGCCGCGAAATCGAGCAGGCGATGGCCGGCCTGCCCGACCGCCAGCAGATGGCGGTGATGCTATTTGAGATCGAGGGATGCTCGATCAAGGAAATCGCCGAGGCGATGGCGTGCAGCGAAGGGGCCGTCAAGTTCAACATCCACGAGGCCCGCAAGAAGCTCCAGCGCAAGTTGGGGCACCTGGTCCACGGGCTGCGCCAGCGCGCCGCCCGCCGGCGCGCCGCCGGCGATTCCTGAGCCCCCCAGGAAATTCGTCCCTCGTCCCTCGAAAATCCCTGTTTCTCGCCTGCACTCACCTTCTCCCCAAGACCCTAAATGATGCCAAACCCGCGGGGCGGTCGGTGGGTCTGGTTGGACGGATTCGGCGCGGCCGACAACGGTCGGCCGTGGGGAAAGGACGAGCATGCGTTGCGATCGGGCGCAGCAGCTCTACGACGAGTATTCGCGCGGCAGCCTGCCGCCGGCCACGATGGCCCGGCTCGAGGAGCATCTGGCCGCCTGCCCCCCCTGTCGCGAAACCTTCGAACTGAACGATCAGATCGCCCGGCTGATGCGCCGCGCCACCGACGTGGCGCATCCCGGCCCGCAATACTTTGATGACCTCGCCGCGCGCGTCCTGGATCGCCTGGACGCGGGGGAACGGCCCGTCGGTCCGCTTGACGGCGGGCGCGGCGCTGCCCCATGGCGCCGGCCGCTGTGGTGGAGCGGGTTTTCCGCCGCGGCGGCTCTGTTGGCGCTGGCCGTCTTCCCCCCGCCTGATGCCGCCCGCGTCTCGCGCGTGGCGGAAAGCCAGATCGCCGCCCCAGGTCCCGGTACGGTCGTCGTGGCCGATGGCGCGCGCCGCGAGCTCGTCCTGACCTCGCCGGCCGCCCCCTTCGCCGCCAGCGAAATCTCCAGCGCCTCGCCCGGCCGCATGCTCGACAAGGGCCTCGAGGGGCGTAACTCCAACACCGCCCGGGTGGAACAACTGATCAGCCCGTCCGGGCCTTCCCTCTCGCCCTCGGCCCGGTCCGGCTCCGGCTCGGCGGAGCTCGACGTTGAACCCCACATCGAAGTCGTCAAGCTGCAGGAACCGGCCGACCCGCGCACGCGCATCCCGACCGAGGTCATCGAGCAGCTTCAGTTGATCGAAAGCCAGATGGCCGTCGGCGGCGAGGATCAGTTGCGCGTCCACCTACGCGAGCTGGACCGGATGGTCCAGGCGCGCGTCTCGGCCGACAGCATCCTGCGCGACATGCCGGGCGTCCGCCAGGCGCGGCTCTACCTGCAGGCCGACGAGCAACTCGCCGACGGCCACGCCGACGAGGCGATGACCGCCTTCACGCAGGTTGTCGTGATCGATGAGCGGGCGCCGCTGGCGCTGCGCGCCGCCCTCCAGATCGCCGACCTGGCCTATGGCGAGCGGGCCAACTTCGGCCAGGCGCGCGAATACTATGCCCGCTGCACCGGCCCGGAAGCCGCCCGCGCCCTGACCGCCGCGGAACGGCGCCATGTCGAGGGACAACTGGAGCGCCTGCGCCGGTTCTCCGAGAACAACTGGCAGGATCTGGAAATGCTCCATCTGGTCCAGCGCGGCGAATGGTCCCAGGTGGTGCCGGCGCTGGGCAACCTGATCGAACGACCGCCGGCCGCCCCGCTGCTGCCCGAGGCGGCCCGCTCGATCGCCGCGCGCCTGGAGCACGCGCGCCTCCAGTCAGATTCCGACATCGTCCAGCAGGTTTACAATTTGCTTGCAAAGCGGGTCATGGTGGAGCAAAACGAGGACATTCGGGCTTGGCTCGATCTGGCCTTGGGCGATATCCTGTTGACCCATTATCAGGATTATCAGCAGGCGCTCAATCGCTACCAGCGCGTGTTGAGCGGTTCCTCCACTTCCGGGGCCGCCACCCTGGCCCGGGCCAAATGCGATCAGATGATCGAGCGCCGACTCAACGATGACATGGCTCGGTATTAGACTTTGCCTCGCTCCATCCGACGACGGCCATCGCCCATCCGTCTGCTCATGGGGCTGGCGCTGGCATGGTTGCCGGCGTCGCAGACGGTCGCCGCACTCTTCGCCGGCGGCGCGACGGCCGAAATCTGGTCCGTCGACGGCGACATCAACCCCCACCAGCGCCTGCGCATCGAGACCCCCCGCGATCTGAACCGGATGGACCCCGGCGAGCGCCTGGTGGCGATCTCCGCCTCCCCCTCGCCCCCGCGCTTCGAGCACATTCGCAAAATCGTTGTCCAGGAACTCCAGACCGAGTGGATCGCCAGTCGGCCGGAGAAGATGGAATCCTACCGCCTGGGCACGGTCGTCAACCCCGTCCCCCCTCCGCCCGACTGGAAGCGGACGATCGGCCAGATCCCGCCGTGGCATCGCGTCGTCGCCACCGAGGAAATGAGCCACCTGCCCTACCTGGATCACGCGGTTTTCTGTTGGGCCGACCCGCAGGCCGAGATCCTCGACGGGTCGGGCGATTATCTCTTCCGCCAGAGTCTGCAGCCGGGCCGGCCGGAAGAGATCGCCCTGGCCATCCTGCGCGTCGCGACCAATGGCAAGGCGATCGAAATCGCCTTCAATCAGTATCCGGTCCACCTGGCCGCCGGTGAGCGCTCGGGCATCATGACGTTCGAAGTGACCAGCCTGCTGACCAACGGCCCCAATATCCTCGCGCTGCGCATCCGCGAGGACCCCTCATCGCCGGAGGAACAATACGGCGTCGCGTTTCACTTGGAAGTAACCCGCCGGCCGGCCGGCCGCGCCGCGCCCCCGCGCCCCGCCGACGGCGCGCTGCTGCTGACCGAGGAGGGCGATCGGCTGTGGGGCCGCCTGGCCGGCCTGCGCGGCAACACGGCACTGCTCAACTCCCCCTTCGGCGAACTGCGCCTGCCCCTCGAATCGACGATCGGTCTGCTCTTCCCGCTGGGCTGGCGGCCCGACGCGCCCGCTCCCGGCCTCATCGACCGGCTTCCGCTCTTCGGCGGCGCCGCCAACACCGCCCCCACGATCCAGGGCCGCTGGGGCCTGCCCATCGACACGCGCCCCGACCCCGTCCAGGACCTGATGCTCTTGACCGAAGGCCGCGTCAGCCCCGCCCAACCCTCTTATGCGGTCGGCGACACCCTGCATGTGGAAGGCTTCGAAGGCCGGCAGGTCACCATGCCGATCAGCGACGTGCTGGGGATCTATCCGCCGCGCACGATCTCCTGGACGTTCAAGCGCCCCGACGAACAGGCCGCCGTTCTTTACTGCGAGCTGACGACAACCGGCAACGACCAGGTCGGCGGCCTGCTGCGCAAGCTGGACGGCCGCGAGCTGATGCTCGAGGCCTTCGACGGTCAGTTCCTGCGCGTCCGGTCCGAATGGATCAGCGAGCTGTTCTTTCCCTATCACAGCGGCCGACGCCCCGGCGGAACGCGCAACCAGTCGATCGCCATCATCAATCAGTTCAGCGGCCAGGAAGCCTTTCGCGATGCCTTCCTCCAGGACGCCCACCGCGTCCAGGAGGCGATCTTCTCCATCCGCGCCGATTCGGTCGAAATGTCAGCCGACGTGCTCGCCTCTAGTGCGCTGCTGACCCCCGCGCAATACCCCGTCCTGGTTTCAGTCGATCCGCTGGGCGAATACCTGCATACGCTGACCGAGAGCGGCGACGCGGTCGACGCCCTGCTGCAATACCTCGACCGCGGCGGGGTGCTGATTGCCCTGTCGCGCGGCGGCGCGTTTCGCTCCGCCGTCCGCCGGGGATCGACCGGCTTTGCCCGCACGCCGACCGAGCTGGTCCAGCCTTCGCTCAGCGAACAGCTCGGCATCCGCTCGGTCCGGCCGACCGATGCCGATACCGGCGGCGTCATCTCCTTCGCCCACCCACCCAATGGCCTGCAGCCGATTCATTTCCAGCGCACCGGCCAGTTGATGGAGGGACTCGAAGGCCTCCCCCGCCACGTCACGCTGGCGCCGATGATGTCGGCCCCCTATTTCCCGATGGTCGGCATCGAGGGCCAGGCGCGCGTGATCTACGAGCTCGTCGAGGAGGGCGGCGCCATCTACGGACCGGCCCTGTCGGTCGTTCCTCGCGGCCAGGGCTTCCTCGTGCTGATCGATCACCTGCTATGGGAAAGCCGTCCCGACGGCCGCCCGTTCGAGAAGACGATCCTGCCGATTCTGTTGCAGTGGGCTCTCGACACCGCCGGCGGCTGAGAAACCCGGGAGCGGCACGCTCCTGAGTGGCCCTGCCCTCCATTCCGTTCTTCGCTGTGACGACGGTTTATGAGCAACTCACTCTAAAATCGTCCTTCGTCCTCGGCTTGCGAACGTGGGCAATTTCTTTATGTCTTCTTGC
Organism: candidate division BRC1 bacterium ADurb.BinA292; assembly: GCA_002068205.1. GTDB lineage: Bacteria > Sumerlaeota > Sumerlaeia > MVZB01 > MVZB01 > MVZB01. Next base: position 4,471 of record MVZB01000103.1, on the reverse strand, counting down.
GTGTCCTTTCGTGCCTTTCGTGATCCCATCTGTTACTCGCCGCGCAGCATCATCAACAGCATCTTGAACCGCTCGTCGGCGGCGACGGCATGCGGAATGCCCGCCGGCATCAGGATGCTCTGGCCGGTCGCCACCACGTGCGGCGCGCCGCCGATCGTGATCCGCGCCCGCCCGTCCAGCAGCAGCGCCACGGCATCGAACGACGTCGTATGCTCGCTCAGGCTCTCGCCGGCATCGAACGCGAACAGCGTCACCGACCCCGTCTTCTGCTTGAGGATCTGGCGGCTGACGATCGCGCCCGCCTGGTAGTCGATCAGCTCGGCGGTGTTCCACGGCGCCGATGAAAGAGCTGCATGGGATGTCGGTTCAGGCATGACGCTCACCTCATTCTAGAATCGTCTCTCGTCCTCGTCCCTTATCCTCGTGATCGTCTCACTCGAAAACTTGTCCGCTATTCGCGGGATCGCCTGGATCGGTTCTGCCGTCCCCTACGGGACTCGGTCGCGATGGGTATCCGGGTTCCCACTGACGTAGCGGGCTGAAATCTGGCGTCCCTGACGGGACTGCCCTGCTGCTAGATCCGGCAAGCCCTGGATCGTTCACCCCCCATTTTCATCCCTCGATGTAAACCGCAGGTTCATGAGCAATTTGTGATCGCTTCGCCAGCATAGCGCGTCCCTCCGGTCGGCGAAAGCCCTCTCTCGGAGTCGGCGCGACTCCGCGTGCGGTCCGGCTCTCCCCGTCGCACGCGGAGTCGCGGAGAAACGGAGATTTCGCGTGACCCGCGTCGCCGCGCGCCGGCGCCCCCTCGGCCTTACACCGCCGCCAGCGTCCGCGCCACGTCGGCCGCCGCGTCCTGGCCGATTGGCTGCAGGTCGTAATGCTCCTGCAGCATCGCCAGCACGTTGGGCGTCACGAACGCCGGCAGCGCCGGCCCCAGCCGGATGCCCCGGACGCCCAGATGCAGCAGCGTCAACAGCACCGCCACCGCCTTCTGCTCGAACCACGAAATCACCAGCGTCAGCGGCAGGTCGTTGACCCCGCACTGGAACGCCTCGGCCAGCGCCAGCGCCACCTGAATCGCGCCGTAGGCGTCGTTGCACTGGCCCATATCGAGCAGCCGCGGCACCTCCAGATCGCCCAGCCGGATCGTGCCGTAATCATGGTTGCGGATGCGGAACTTGCCGCACCCCAGCGTCAGGATCAGCGAATCGGGGGGCGTGTTTTGCGCGTAGTGCGCGAAATAGTTGCGGCCGGGCTCGGCCCCGTCGCAACCGCCGATCAGGTAGACATGGCGCACCTGCCCCGCCTTGACCGCCGCGACGACCTTGTCCGCGACCGCGAGCAGCGTCGTGTAGTGGAAGCCGATCGTCGAACGCCGGATCGGCGTCGGCCGGAGCGGACCGATCTCCAGCGCGCGCCGGATCACCGGGCCGAAGTCGTTGCCTTCGATCAGCCTCCCGCCGGGAATCGCCGTCGTGCGCGTCGAGAAGAACCGGTCCAGGTAGGTGTTCTCCTGGCGCGGGATCTGGACGCAGTTGGTGGTGGCCACGATCGGCCCGCCGAAACGCTCGAACTCATCGCGCTGCTTCTGCCAGGCATCGCCGTAGTGACCCTTCAGGTGCGGGTACTTGCGCAGGCCGGGATACATATGCGCCGGCAGCATTTCGCCATGCGTGTAGACGTGGATGCCGGCCGCGGCGGCCTGCTCGAGCAGGTCGCGCAGGTCGACCAGGTCGTGCCCCGTCACGAGGATCCCGGGCCCTTCCTGAATGCCTTCACTCACCTCGACCGGCGAGGGGGTGCCGAACGTCTCCACATGGCCGTCATTGAGCAGCTGCATCGTCCGCAGGTTCATCCGGCCGCATTCCAGGACGAGCTTGAGCAGGCTCGGCGGATCAAAGTTGACGTTGGTGACGGTGGCGAAGAGCGCCTCCTCGATGAAGGACTCGACTTCGGGATCGGTCTTGCCCAGCCGGCGGGCGTGGTGCTTGTAGGCCGCCATGCCCTTAAGTCCATAAAAGAGAATCTTCTGCAGCGATTCAACGTCGGGATCTTTGCCGCAGACGCCGACCTCGGTACAGGCGCTGCCGCGGAAGGTCTGTTCGCACTGGTCGCAATACATCGAGCAAGCCATGGGACGTCTCCATTCTAGATAAAAGCGATATTTAATATCTCAATATCGCGATACGGAATTTACTCAAACCGCCCCCGTCGCGCAAGCCAAAAAAGATTTCAAGAGTCCTTGGTATTTTGTAATCCTCCCCGGCCCCGTCCAAATCGGGAACCCCGGGTTAATCCCCTGGCGATGCCCGTCCGATATAGTGAACAACACAGGGCTCCCTCTCTCCATGCGCCCCTACCGTGGATTGGCGAGCCCGACCTTTCCGTCAGCAGCAGGGGTAGATGATGACCGCAGGACCGGAGAAGACCATTTTCGATGAGGCCGTCGCCGATCAGTGCGAGGAGACGATCCAGAATCGCGCGCAGCGACCGGTGCTGATCGTCCTGGACGAAAACGAAGCCAATCGCCGCATCCCCGTCCTCAAGCGCGAACTGATTCTCGGCCGCGACCTGATGTGCGACATCGCGCTGCACGACTCGCGCTGCTCGCGCCGCCATGCGCGCATGGTCTATGAAAACTTCAACGACCCGGTCGCTTCCCCTCTGGTTCGCGTCCACGACCTCGACAGCACCAATGGCACGTTCGTCAACGGCACCCGCGTCAGCGACCATCTGCTCCAGGATCGCGACAAGATCCTCATCGGCTCCTCCGTCATCGGCTTCTTCCTGCGCGATGAGTCGGAGCTGGCGGTCGACCAGCGCCTGTTCCAGCTGGCCAGCCAGGACCCGCTGACCGGCCTGAGCAACCGCGGTGTCTTCGACGTCGAGATTAAGCAGGAGTTCGATCGCGCGATTCGCTACGGCCGGCGCCTGGCGCTCGTCATGTTCGACATCGATCATTTCAAACGCTTCAACGATACCTACGGCCATCCGGTGGGCGATTTCGTTCTGCGCGAACTCGCCGCGCTGATCCAGACCAAGGTGCGCGGCAACGATATCTGCACCCGCTACGGCGGCGAGGAATTCGCCATCATCCTGCCCGAGACCTCCCGCGAGGGCGCGCTGATCCAGGCCGAACGGCTGCGCGAAGCGGTCGAGCATCACTCCTTCGAGCGCGACGGTCACACGCTGACGCTGACGATCAGCGTCGGTATCGCGTCGATCGACGGGGGCTACCGCTCGGCCGAGGAGATGATCAACGCCGCCGATCGCGCCCTTTACTCGGCCAAGGCCGGTGGCCGCAACAAGGTCTGCATCGCCAGCGAGGCGCACGTGGTCGACCTGGGCGACAAGACCGGCGGCGGCTTCGCAATCTGAGCCGGCCGATCCAACCGATCACGGGATTCGTTCAGCGTTTCCGTCTGGATTGAGGCCGTCGGCGCGGCCCGATTTAGCTTTACGCCCTCCGGACCGATACGTTATCTCAGAAGAATGCACGACCTGCGGCGCGCGGCGCCTTCTCGCCGCGTCTCACCCAACGCACCACCGGGGATGCCCCGCTTCGCATGACTTTCACCTCGCCCCGGCAGGACCCGCTCCAGCGCATCAGCCCGGCCGGCTGGACCGCCGTCGCGGCGCTTGCCGCGCTGTTCGTGCTGGCGTTCCGCGTCCCGATCGCCTGGATGGTTGACCGCTGGGTCGCCCCCGAGTCCTACTACTCCCATGGCTTCATCGTCCCGCTGGTGGCGCTCTACGTCGTCTGGCGCGATCGCTTCGAGCTGGCGGCCCGCCCCTTCGCCACGCCCGGCGCGGGCCTGTTCGTCATGCTCGCCGGCCTGCTGATGCTGTTCGTTTTCGGCTGGCTGACGATCTTTTCGCCCGCCGCGTTCGCGATGATTTTCGTCGTCTGGGGCCTCTGCGGCTTCCTGTTCGGCTGGCCGGTCTTCAAGCGGCTGGCCTTCGCCGCCTTCATCCTGACGTTCATGGTGCCGCTGCCGCTGGCGATCATTGAAAAAATCAGCTTTGCGATGAAGATGCTGGCCGGGACGCTCGCGCTCAAGATGATCGGGCTGCTCGGCATCACGGCGATCAACGACGGGGCGACGATCCTGCTGGGCGACGCCGCCGTCACCGTGGGCAACGCCTGCTCCGGTCTGCGCTCGCTGATCTCGCTGATCTTTCTCGGCCTGCTGTTCGCCTACCTGAGCGACCTGACGCCGGCGCGCCGCGCAGTCCTGTTCGCCGCGTCCATCCCCATTGCGCTGATCTCCAACGTCCTGCGCGTCTTCTTCCTCTGCATGGTGGCGTATCGCTGGGGCGATCGCGCGATCGAGGGGACGGTGCACGATGTCTCGGGCTACATGATTTTCGTCATCGCATTCGTGCTGCTCTATGCAACGGCGCGGGCGCTGGGCTGGAACCGCGGCGATGGCGGCGGCGGCTCGGCCGGTGAAGTCGAAGATGCCCC
>MVZB01000102.1 GCA_002068205.1 candidate division BRC1 bacterium ADurb.BinA292 | reverse complement strand
CCGCCGACGGACCGTGGACCCCCCGCGGCTGATGGCGGGAGGCGGGATCGGGGAACTCGCGCCGGCCATCGAGGCGATAGGTGTAGAGCGCGCCGGGGGGGACATCGGGGACCTCGCGCGAGAAGAGGCCGTCGCCGCCGGAGGAGAGATCGAGGAATTCCTCGCGCGCGCCGTGGAGGTGGAGTTCGACCCGGCGGGCCGCCGGCGCCCAGACCGAAAACCGCGCGCGGCCAGTTGCACCCGGCGTTGCGCCCAGCCTGCGGCCGGAGAGAAAGTCGGCATAGTCAGCCCTCATGACGGAAGAAGACCGCGCCCAGCGGGGGCAGGGTGATGTTGATCGATTGGGGGCGGCCATGGAACGGGATGGGATCGCTGTGGACGGCGCCCATGTTGCCGACGCCGCTGCCGCCGAATTCCAGGGCATCGGAGTTGAGGATTTCGCGCCAGAGGCCCTTGTGGACGACGCCGACGCGGTAGTTGTAGCGGACGACGGGGGTAAAGTTGAAGGCGGCGATGATGACGTCGCGATCGCCCCCCGGCCCGCGGCGCAGGAGGATGACCGTGCTGTCCTCGGTGTTGTTGCAGTCGATCCACTCGAAGCCATCGCTGCTGAGATCGAAGTGATGGAGGGCGGGCTCTTCGCGGTAGATCCGGTTGAGCTGGCGGACGAGGTTGTGCAGGCCCTTGTGGTCGGGTTCGAGGAAGAGATGCCAGTCGAGGCTTTCGTCGTGGGACCACTCGCGCCACTGGCCGAATTCGCCGCCCATGAAGAGGAGTTTTTTGGCGGGCTGGGCGTACATATAGCTGAACAGCAGGCGCAGGTTGGCGAATTTGCGCCAGCGATCGCCGGGCATCTTGTCGAGGAGGGAGCGCTTGCCATGGACCACTTCATCGTGGGAGAGGGGGAGGATGAAGTTTTCGTTGAAGGCATAGAGCATGCGGAAGGTGATCTGGCCGTGGTGGTATTTGCGATGGATCGGATCCTTCTGGAAGTAGGAGAGGGTATCGTGCATCCAGCCCATGTCCCATTTGAGGCCGAAGCCGAGGCCGCCGACGTAGGTGGGGCGGGAGACCATGGGCCAGGCGGTTGATTCCTCGGCGAAGGTCTGGACGTCGGGGAAATGCTGGAAGACTTCGGTGTTGAAGCGGCGGAGGAAGTCGATCGCCTCGAGATTTTCGCGTCCGCCGAAGGCGTTGGGGACCCATTCGCCGGCCTTGCGGGAGTAGTCGAGGTACAGCATCGAGGCGACGGCGTCGACGCGGAGGCCATCCACGTGATAGCGGTCGAGCCAGTAAAGGGCGCTGCTCATGAGGAAGTTGCGCACCTCGTTGCGGCCGTAGTTGAAGATGAGGCTGGCCCAGTCCTGATGAAAGCCTTGGCGGGGGTCGGCGTGTTCGTAGAGATGGGTGCCGTCGAAATAGCCGAGGCCGTGCTCGTCGGTGGGGAAGTGCGAGGGGACCCAGTCGAGGATGACGCCGATGCCGTGCTGGTGCAGGTAGTCGATGAGGAACATGAAGTCCTGGGGGGTGCCGTAGCGGCTGGTGGGGGCGAAGTAGCCGGTGGTCTGGTAGCCCCAGGAGCCGTAGAAGGGGTGTTCCATGATGGGGAGGAACTCGACGTGGGTGAAGCCGGAGTCGGCGACATAATCGGCGAGGAGGGGGGCGAGTTCGCGGTAATTGAGCGGGCGGTGATTTTCCGCGGGATTGCGTCGCCAGGAGCCCAGATGCACCTCGTAGATCGCGATGGGGCTGTTGAGGCTGTTGCGCGCGTGGCGGTGGGCCATCCAGTCGGCGTCGCGCCATTCGTAGTCCAGATCCCAGACGATCGAGCCGGTGTGGGGCGGTGTTTCGTGGTGGACGGCGTAGGGGTCGGCCTTATCGGCGCGGTATAAATTGAACCGGGAGCGGACGTGGTATTTGTAGTGGGTTCCCTTGGCCAGGCCGGGGATGAAGCCTTCCCAGACGCCGCTCTGGCCGCGGGGGCGGAGGGGATGGGACTCTTTATTCCAGCCGTTGAAGTCGCCGATGACGGTGACGGCCTCGGCGTTGGGGGCCCAGACGGCGAAGTTGACGCCGGAGCGGCCGTCGCGCTCGACGACGTGCGAACCGAGCTTCTGGTAGAGGCGATAGTGGGTTCCCTCGTTGAACCAGTGCAGATCGTCATCGGTCAGCAGGCTGTTGTCGTAGAGGACGGGGGGGACGGACATACCGGTCTGGGTCATGGGGCGCTCCAATCCAGGATCACTCGACTTGCGGCGCGAGGGTGGACTCCAGCAGATTCAGCAGGCCCTTGAGGGGGATCTCCACCCAGTCGGGTCGGTTGTTGAGCTCGTATTTCAGCTCATAGACGCATTTATCAATCATATAGGCATCAATGAGCAATTGGAGTTCGTCGTGAGTGCGGGGGAGGAAGCCGGCGCCCTGGCCGATGGGGAGGTAGCCGGCCAGGAAGGCCGCGGCGACCCAGCGGTACCAGAAGCGGGCCCATTGCTGCATGCGGGGGCGATCCTCCTCGTGAATCATGCCGTCGCGCAACAGATTGCGACAGACGGTGTAGGCCGCATAGTGAAAGGAACGCAACATGCCGGCCACATCGCGCAGGGCGGAGCGTTTGAGGCGGCGTTCGGTGAGCGAGCGGCTGGGCTCGCCCTCGAAATCCAGGATGACGAAATCCTTGCCGGTGTAGAGGACCTGGCCGAGGTGGTAATCGCCGTGGGTGCGGATGCGTTTGGCGGTGATGCGCCGCTGCAGGACGGCGCGCAGCCGGGCGAGGAGTTCGTCCTGGCGGGCGAGCAGGTCGCGGGCCGGATCGCGCGTCGATTCGGGGAGGGCGCGCAGTTGGCGGTCGAGCAACTGGAAGGTCTGGCCGATGAGGTTGCGCATCGACTGGTAGAGCGAGCGCTGATAGAGCTGAGAGAAGGACTCGGGTTTGAAGGCGGGATCGGCGGTGTCGGCGGCGAGGGCCTGATGCATCTGGGCGGTCCGTTCGCCGAGCAGGCGCGCCATTTCGAGGTAGTGGCCGATGCTTTCGCGGGCCTCCTCGGGGGGTTCGCGGAGTGAGAGCTCGACGAGGCCGCCGGTCGCCGCGGGGGGGAGCGGGCGGCCGCTGTGCGAGAGGACCTGCTCCATGAACCAGCCCATGGCGTCGAGGGTGTACTGCCAGGCGTCGCCCTCATTGACGACGAAGGCCTGGAGCAGGCCGAGCTGGATCGGTTCGCGGCGGCCCTGGACGTACTCGAACCAGCCGGCGAGAGGGGCGATCGGGGCGAAGCGGCGCGCGGTGAGGCAGCGGGTCAATTCGATATCGGGGTTGATGCCGCGCTCGATGCGGCGGAAGAGCTTGAGGATGAAGCGTTCGCCGTAGATGACCGAGGTGTTGCTTTGTTCGCCGCGGATGACGTGCGACTCGAGGTTGTCGGGCGAATCGCCGGCGAGGAGCCGCGCGAGCTGGGGGGTGTTGAGGCCGAGGACGTGGCCCTGCAGGCCGACGAGCTTGCGGCGGCGGGCCAGGACCGTGAGCAGCGCGGCATTGAACGCGCGCTCGCAGAAGGCATCGTAGAGGACGCCGGCGCGGGGCTCGCCGCCGCGCGCGCCGACGTCGAGCCGGGCCAGGATCAGGTGGCGGGAGGCGGTCTGGAGTTGCTGGGCGCGCTCGCCGTCGGCCCAGGCGAGAGCCAGCAGGTAGGTTTCGGGGTCGCCGTCGGTGTATTCGACTTCGAGCATGACGAGCAGGGCGTGGTGGGGGCGAATCGGGACGGGGATCGTCTCGACGATGCAAGTCGACTTGATTTTGCGGGCCTTGCCGCCGAACCAGCGGGCCAGGGCGAGGTATTCGGGGAGGATCCGTTCGAAAGCGGCGCGGCGCTCGGGACGGAAGAGGTGATCCCAGGCGCCGGCGACGGTCAGCTGCGGCAGGGGGCGTTCCTCCAGGGATTGCCGGCGGGCGTCGGCGTCGCTGCGTTCCAGGGCGAACCAGTAGAAGCTGTGGGGACCGAGCGTGATGAAGTAGGGCAGTTCGCCGATGCGGGGGAAGGGGTTCTGGCCGAAGAGCTCGACGGGGGTCATTCCCTCGAAGGCCTTCAGATCCAGCTCGAGGCATTGGACGAAGCGTGAGAGGTTGGCGACGACCAGGACGATCTCCTCGTCGTGGCGGCGGATGAAGGCCAGCACCTTGCGGTTGTCGGGGTGGAGGATGTCCATCGTGCCGCGGCTGAAGGCGCGGTAGTTCTTGCGCAGGGCGATCAGGCGCTTCATCCACCAGAGCAGGGAGTGGGGATTGTTGCGCTGGGTTTCGACATTGATCGTTTCGTAGCGGTACTCGTAGTCGGTGATGACGGGCAGGTAGAGCTGCTGGGGATTGGCGCGGGAGAAGCCGGCGTTGCGGTCGGCGGACCACTGCATGGGGGTGCGGACGCTATCGCGGTCGCCGAGGTAGATGTTGTCGCCCATGCCGATTTCGTCGCCGTAATAGAGGACGGGCGTGCCGGGGAGGGAAAAGAGGAGGCCGTTCATCAGTTCGATCTTGCGGCGGTTGTTGCCGAGCAGAGGGGCGAGGCGGCGGCGGATGCCGAGGTTGACCCGCGCCTGAAGGTCGCTCGCATAGGCGCGGTACATGTAATCGCGCTCTTCGTCGGTGACCATTTCCAGGGTCAGCTCGTCGTGATTGCGCAGGAAGAGGGCCCACTGGGCGTTGTCGGGGATCGCGGGGGTCTGGTCGAGGATGTCGATGATGGGGAAGCGGTCCTCGAGCTGGACGGCCATGAACATGCGCGGCATGAGGGGGAAATGGAAGGCCATGTGGCACTCGTCGCCGTCGCCGAAGTATTCGCGCGAATCCTCGGGCCACTGGTTCGCCTCGGCGAGCAGCATGCGGCCGTCGAATTTGCGGTCGAGGTGGCGGCGCAGTTCCTTAAGGAATTCGTGGGTCCTGGGCAGGTTTTCACAGTTGGTGCCGTCCTGCTCGTAGAGGTACGGGACGGCGTCGAGCCGCATGCCGGAGACGCCCATGGCGAACCAGTAATCGAGGACCTTGATCAGCTCGCGGCGGACGGCGGGGTTATCGAAATTCAGGTCGGGCTGATGCGAATAGAAGCGGTGCCAGTAGTAGGCGTTGGCGACGTGGTCCCAGGTCCAGTTGGAGTGTTCGTAATCCTGGAAGATGATGCGGGCTTCCTGATAGCGGTCGGGGTTCTGTTCCCAGACGTACCAGTCGCGGTGGGGGCTGCCGGGGGGCGCCTGGCGGGCGCGCTGGAACCAGGGATGCAGGTCGGAGGTGTGATTGAGGACAAGCTCGCTGATGATGCGGATGCCGCGCTTCTCGGCCTCGGCCAGCAGGGTTTTGAAATCGCGCAGGTTGCCATAGCGCGGGTGGACGTCCATGTAGTTGGCGATGTCGTAGCCGTCGTCGCGCAGGGGGGAGGGATAGAACGGGAGGAGCCAGATCGCGGTGACGCCCAGGTCGCTGACGTAATCGAGCTTCTGGGCGAGGCCGCGGAAGTCGCCGTAGCCGTCGCCGTCGCTGTCGTGGAAGGCGCGGACGTGGAGCTCGTAGATGATAGCGTCCTTGTACCACTGGGGATCGTGGTCAAGTTCGATGGGCGGTTTCCGCGTGCGCGCCATGCCGGCCGTCGCCTCCCGTCAAAGGTAGTAGTCGAAATCGCGCTCGCTGCGGAGGCGGCGGCGGATGCGGAAGATATGCGCGGGCACGACGCGCGGGTCGAGCTCGACGAACGTGCGCGCGCCGGTCCACTGAAACCGGGCATTGGAGAGGAGGTCGTGGACCTGGAACGGCTGGTCGCCCGCGAGGCCGAGGGCGTTCAGATCGAGCGCGATCCAGCCCGACTGGGTGTGGTGCGGGTCGAGATTGACGACGCAGAGGATGACGTTGGCGCGATCCTCGGTGGCCTTGCTGTAGGCGATGAGCTGATCGTTGTTGATCGTGTGGAACGCGAGGTTCCGGTTCGACTGGAGGGCCGGGTTTTCGCGACGGATCTGGTTGACGCGCGCGATGAAGTCGCTGAGGCTGTCGGGCCGATCGAGGTCCCAGGCGCGGAGCTGATACTTCTCGGAGTTGAGGTATTCCTCGCTGCCCTCGTGGCGGGGGGTCGATTCCATCAGCTCGAACGCCGGGCCGTAGATGCCGTAGCTGGCGGCGAGCGTGGCGGCGAGGACGAGTCGCTGGAGGAAACCGGCGCGGCCGTTGCGCTGGAGGAACTCGGTGAGGATGTCGGGCGTATTGGGCCAGAAGTTGGGGCGGAAGAAATCGCGCGCCTCGGTCGCTGTCAACTCGCGCAGGTACTCGGTCAGATCCCATTTTTCGTTGCGCCAGGCGAAGTAGGTATAGGACTGGGTGAAGCCCCCCTTGGCGAGGCGATACATGACCTTGGGACGGGTGAAGGCCTCGGCGAGGAAGAGGACGTCGGGGTGGTCGCGATGGATCTGTTCGATCAGCCAGTCCCACATGCGGAAGGGCTTGGTGTGCGGGTTGTCGACGCGAAAGACGCGCACGCCGTGCTCGATCCAGTGCTGGAAGATGCCGAGGATTTCGGCCCACAGGGCGCGCCAGTCGTCGCATTCGAAATTGAAGGGATAGATGTCCTCGTATTTTTTCGGGGGGTTCTCGGCGTATTGGACGGCGCCGTCGGGGCGCCGGGTGAACCACTCGGGATGGTCGCGCACATAGGGATGATCGGGCGAGCATTGCAGGGCGATGTCGAGGGCGATCTCGATGCCGAGATCGGCAGCGGCGCGCACGAGGCGGCGGAAGTCGGCCAGCGTGCCGAGCTGGGGATGGACGGCCGTATGGCCTCCCTCGGGTCCGCCGATGGCCCAGGGGCTGCCGGGGTCGTCGGGCCCGGCGACGAGGGCATTGTTCTTCCCCTTGCGTTTAGTGAGGCCGATGGGATGGATCGGGGGCAGGTAGAGGATGTCGAAACCCATCCCGGCGATGGCGGGCAGGCGGCGCTCGACATCGCGGAACGTGCCGTGGCGGGATTCGTCGCCCGAGGTGGAGCGGGGAAAAAGTTCGTACCAGGTGCTGAAGCGGGCGCGTTCGCGTTCGGCGATGAGTCGCAGGACGCGCGGGTAGCGCAAGGCCAGGTCGCGGTCGCGATGGCAGGCGAGCAGCGAGAGGAGGCGACCGTCCTGGATCAGGCTGAGTTTTTCGGCGACGGGGGCATCGGAACCGAGCAGCGCGGCCCATTCGGCGAGTTGCCGGCCGTCGCCGCCGCCGTCGCGTTCGGCGCGTTCGGCGGCGCGCTGGATCAGCCGGCCGCCGATGAGCAGGTCGACCGCGACATCGACGCCGGCGTGGATTTTCTTGCGCAGATCGTGATGCCACGTGCCGAAGTGATCGACGCCGGCGAGGACGGAGTATTCGTAGCGGCCCTGGTCGGTGACGAGAAACGAGGCGCGCCAGCGGTCGTTGGGGAGCGGCTGCATCGGGATTTCGGACCAACGCGGAGAGCCCTCGCGGCGGAAAAGGAGGGCGGCCCAGGGGCGATCGTGGCCGTCGCAGAAGACGTCGGCCTCGACCGTCAGGCGCTCGCCGACGGTGATTTTCGCGGCGTATTGGCCGCAATCGATCTCGGGGCTGACCCGCTCAATGATGACGCGCTTGCGGCCGTCGCGGTCCGACATCATGCCCTCTCGTCGTTTCGTGCAGGGTGGGGGTGCATATGGCAGCGGGAGAATCAAGCTTCCGGCAGTTTAGCCCGCGCGGCGGCGCGAAGTGAAAGCGGGCGGGCTTGCGGCCAACGCCGCGACCGTCTTCCCCGGGAGAGCCGGGGAAGCATGGTTTTGATGGCGATCGTTCAGGAGCAAGATCCAAGCCGCATGGAGCGCGAGGGGCTGGAAAATCGAGTTCCCGCGGGAGATGAGCGGACGGGAGATTCTTGAGGGTGCGTGGGCGGCGTGATACGGTTCTGTTGCCAGAGCGCTGCCGAACAGTCAGAATTCCCCTCCAAAATTGGATTGGGATCAAGGTTGCGGTGGAGGATCCGTCATGAATCCCCCGGGCGAGCCATGCGACAGGCCGCGAGTCTTGGCGTGCGTGGCGCATCCGGACGATGTTGAGTTCGTGATGGCCGGCACGCTGATTCTGCTGGCGGAGGCCGGCTACGAACCGCACGTGATGAACATCGCGGACGGGAGTCTGGGCAGCACATCGGCCGGGGCGGAGGAGACCGCCGGGCGGCGGCTGGCCGAGGCCCGGGCGGCGGCCGAATCGATCGGCGCGATCCACCATCCGCCCATCGCGCGCGACCTGGAGCTATTTTATTGCGACCGACTGCTCCGCCGGTTGGCGGCCGTCGTCCGCCGGATCAATCCGACGATCGTGCTGGTTCAGGCGCCGTTCGATTACATGGAAGATCACATGAACGCCAGCCGGCTGGCGGTCAGCGCGACGTTCAGCAAGGGGATGCCGAACTACCGAACCGATCCGCCGGTGGACGCGGCCGGCGGGCCGTGCGCGGTCTGCCACGCGATGCCGCACGGCCTGCGCGATCCGCTGCGCCGCCGGGTGGAGCCTGAGTTCCTGGTCGATATCACGCGGTGCATCGGTCGGAAGGCGGAGATGCTCGCGTGTCATCACAGTCAGCGGGAGTTTCTGACGCAGTCGCAGGCGATGGATTCGTTCGTCGAGACGATGCGCGCGATGGCGGCCGAACTGGCGAACCGGTATGGGCTGGCGGGGTATGCGGAAGGTTGGCGCAGGCGGCTGCATCTGGGATTCGGCGAGGAGGACTTCGACCCGCTGCGCGACGCACTGGGGGAATCCATTTACGAATGCGAACCAAACGATTCAGGCAAGGAGCAGGGCGATGGCTCGTCCGATGAGTAAGATCGATCCGGCCTGGTGGGATTACACAACACTGGCGCCCGAGATCCTGCGGGATGCGGCGGGGCTGACCGAGCGGGATCTGGGCGAGCTGCAGCGGCCCGGGTTTACGATCCAGTTTTATGACTCGCTGGAGGAGCTGTTCGTCGCCGAGGCGATGGAATACATCGAGGCGTGGCGGCAATCGACGGCCGACAACCCGACGGGGATCTGCGGCCCGATCGGGCCGACGGAGCAACTGCCGCTCGTCGCGCGGATCGTCAACAGCCTGGGGCTGAACCTGATGGACGCGCACTTCTGGGGGATGGATGAATGGGTCGAGGCGGGGCGGGCCGTGACGGCGGCGCATCCGCTGTCGTTCCAGCGCGCCGATCGCGAACTGTGCTTCGACCGGATCGACGCGCGGCTGCGCATGCCCGAGGCGAACCTGCATTTCCCGGTCGGCGACCTGGCGGAGTATACGGCGAGCTTTGATCAGGTGCGGTGCGTGATCATGCAGGGGGGCCAGGGGGAGGTGAAGCATTGGGCGTTCAACGATCCGCCGCGGCGCGAGGGGGAATTTCGCGACGCCCCGCCGCCGGCGGAAAGGTATCGGCAACTGAGCGCGCGCGTGACGGAGCTGCACCCGCTGACGCTGATCCAGAACGCGCGGACTTCGGCCGGGGGCTACCTGCCCCAGGTGCCGACGCAGGCCGTGACGGTCGGTCCGGTCGAAACGTGGAAGGCCGAGCGGGTCAGCATCTGGCATCCGGGGCATCACGACAACGCGTTCGGGATGCGGCTGACGGCGTTCATGATCTCGAAGCGAATCGTGGACAGCGCCGTGCCGATGTCGCTGCTGGCCGAGCATCCGGACGTGAGGTTTCATTATTACCGCGGCGGGCTGGGCGAGGTGACGGTGGAGATGCATTGAGCGGGAAGGAAGAGCCGTCTCCTGGCTCGCGATTCTCGTCCGAGCGACTGAGCGATACGCGGCGTCTGGTGTGATTCGGGATTCGGCGGATGCGCGGCGGGAACAAAAACGCCGCCCGGCGGGGGCGGCTGCGTTCGGTGTTTTGCGATGGTGGGTGGTAGAGGACTTGAACCTCTGACCTCTGCGATGTCAACCCCAATAAGCATTAATTGTATTAATTGGGACAATTGGAAGGCATGATTACTGAGATTTGCTTGTGTCATGGCGAAACTATACCAAGTGTCAACGGATTCCTTGGACTCGGGTACAAGTCGAAGGGTACAGGAATCGTGGGAGCAGCTAGGTGCATTCTTTGAGGTATGCGCTAGCACAGGACCGATGCATTCGTGCCTATTCTGCAACCCAAATTTCTCGACTCCTTTCTAGCACACAGAGACCCGATTGGGAAGGGCATCATCTGCACGCGGCATCAGTTTGTCAACTCTACACACGGGGTCAGGGTACCCATACCCCATATCCTTGAAAGGACACGCGACAACGACATTCCTGCTCGTGCTGCTTGTGGTTGGTTTCATCTATCTGGCGACAGGCGGGGGACGATAGGATCGCAGCAGCTATACGAGGGTTGGGTCGGGTCTGCGTTCAGCAGTCCCGGTTGTACCAGCATCTTCGGGCTGGCAGGATCGGCGGCGAGAGAGGCTGGTGCTTGACAGGCATCCGGCTGAGGCTTTCGTGACGGTGATGGGTCAGGAGGGCATGATTAGAGCGCCCGATCCAGTTCCTCGCAGAACTCGGGAAAAGAAACCCCCATGGCTATACAGAACTGGCGAAGCTCCAAGGCATCAAGTCTTCTCTCGCCGCGCTCGCATTTCGATACGAAGGATTGGGTCACGTGAAGCCGTTCGGCAAGCTGTTCCTGACTAAAGCCTGCCTGTTCACGTGTTTCTCGCAGCAGCCGTAGGAACGTCTTTTGAGCCTTGGAATAGATGGTTTTTTCCATAGTGAAGTGTGATGGTATTCACCTGACAGTGTGAGTCAAAAAGAAGCAGTGGCCACCGGGCTCCGGTCGGGGTAAAA
>MVZB01000101.1 GCA_002068205.1 candidate division BRC1 bacterium ADurb.BinA292 | reverse complement strand
CGCCTGCGCTACGAGCCGGCGGGTCTGCGCCAGGGTCTGCTTTACAGCGCCTGGGCGCTGGTTGCGCTGGCCGTGATCTTCGCGCGGGCCAGGCGCCGTTCGGGTCGAATTGAATGGGAAACCTGAACCGTGTTGATTTTCAGGAGGCCAGCCCACTGAATGTCGATCTCGATGGCAGCAGCGGGGGGATTTGACCGGGGGGTTGGGTTGGGGTTTACTGATGCCGGGTTGGGGGGAACCGCGGTTCGAAATGAAGCGAAGCACCGGTTTTCGAGAGTCGAGGACGAGGGACGAAAGCCGAGAGCCGAATTCTTGTGAAGGCCTTTGGGGACGATCACGAGGACGAGAGACGGATTTTTTCGTGAGCGACGAGATTCCAAGACGAGGGCACGTCGTGGATGCCCAGTTTGCCAATGCCGTCGCATCCACGTCCGCCGCACCGGCGATCCGGTGGCAGCGGCTGGGCAACGTGCCGCTGAGCACCGTTACCCTGAACGAAGCGGTGGAGTGGATCGCGCGCTGGGCGGGACAGGCGCCCTTCCGGCTGGTCGTGACGCCCAATGTGGATCACCTCGTCACGCTGCAGCGCGATGCGGCGTTCGGCGCGGCGTATGCACGGGCCGACCTGTCGCTGGCCGATGGCCAGCCAGTCGTGTGGGCCGCGCGCTATCTGGGCTTGCGGGGGGTGGAGAAGGTTTCAGGCTCGGATCTGCTGCCGGCGCTGTGCGCGCGGGGAGCGCGCGAGGGCTGGCGCGCATATTTTGTGGGCGGCCGCGACGACGAAGAACTGGGGCTCTGCCTGCGCCGGATCGGCGAGCGTTACCCCGGACTGCGGGTCGGCGGGACGTCGCCGCCCTTCGGATTCGAGGCTGACGCACGGCAGACCGATGCCCTGCTGGGCCGGATTCTGGAATTCGGTCCGGACCTGCTGCTGCTGGGAGTCGGGTCGCCGAAATCGGAAATCTGGCTGGCGCGCCACGCCGAGCGGCTCGGGCGGGGCGTCGGCCTGAGCATCGGCGCCGGGATGCGGTTCGTCGCCGGGCTGGAGCCGCGGGCGCCGCGCTGGATGCAGCGGGCGGGGCTGGAGTGGTCGTTCCGCCTGATGCGCGAGCCCGGGCGGCTGTGGCGACGGTATCTGGTGGAGGACGTGCGCTTCCTGCCGCTGGTGCTCCGCTGGAAACGGGAAGCACGCAGGCGGAAATCGAATTAGAATTCTGAATTTAGAATCTTCGATCATGAAAGACACGAATGGGCACGAAAGAGAAGCCGAGGACCAAGGTGACCGCGAAACCAGCGGTTCACTACGAGGCATCCGAAGAGCGGGTTTTCGAGAGCCGGGGACGAGGGACGAGAGCCGAGAGCCGAATTTTTCTGCGAGGGACGGATTCAGATTAAGGGACAATTGATGCGGAATGCCCTCTGTTGATCTATCCAGCTCCGGGGCGGCATCGGCCGGGGAAACGCCCGGGCGCCGATCCTTGATGTTCTCGCGCCAACTGCTGGGGTTGGCGCTGGTCGCCGCGGGGGGGCTGACCGTCTTTCTGTTTTTGTGGCTGCCGTTTCTGGGGGCGCCGCTGGCGGCGGCATGGGCCGGCCTGGCGCTGCTGCTGCTGGCGAACCGTTACCCCCAGGCGCTGCTGATCGGGCTGGTCGCGGTCGCGCCGTTCAACTATGGCAAGCCGTTCGCCGGCGCTTCGATCAAGCTGAGCGAGCTGATTGCGCTCGCGATGCTGGCGCTGATCCTGCTGCGGCTGGCCGCGGGCGAGGTTGAGCGCTGGGCGCGGCTGCGGCGGGGCTGGGCGCCGGTTGCGGCGATGGGGGTGCTGGCGGTGCTGGCGTTCGCCACGGCCGCGCCCCACCCCAATCTGTTCAACGCGCGCTATGAACTGTGGAACTACATCGCCTGCGCCTATGCGATCCTGTTTTTCCGTCCCCGGCACTGGCCGCAGCTCGTCGGGGCGTTCGTGGCGCTGGCCGGCGTGGAGGCGGCCGCCGCGCTGGTTCTCTACTTCGGCTTCGGGGTCACGGGCACCAGTTTCTTCTCCGACGAGGCCGCGGTGCGGTTGATCCGCTATACCGCCGAGGACATCGAAAGTTTCGCCGGCGGCATGTTCCGCCTGTCGGGAACGATGGGGCATAAGAACCTGCTCGCGGCGTTTTACGTGCTGATCCTGCCGGTGGTGGTCATCCAGATGTTCCGGCGCTATCGGCCATACTGGCTGCTGGCGATCATTCCGGGGCTGGTGGTGGTGGGGCTGAGCGATTCGATGACGGGCTGGGGGGCAATCCTGCTGATCGTCGTGCTGGGGCTGCTGCATCTGCGCCGGTTCGATTACCTGGCGCTGGCGACGCTGCTGATCCTGCCGCTGGCGGGGGCGGCGGTCTATCGGTTCGGCGATACGATTTTCTACCGCATCGAGCAGTTGCTTTCGGGCGAGGAAGGCTGGGGAACGGTCAGCTCGCGATTCGAGATCCTGGAGGTGACGCTGCGGCTGCTGGGCGACTACACGTGGTCGGGCATCGGACGCAACAACTTCACCGCCTATGGCGAAACCTACTATGGCCACGGCCACAATCTGTACCTGATGAAGATGGTCGAGATGGGCGTGCCGGCGGGCCTGGCGTTCATCCTGTTCATTCTGGCGGCAATCGGGCGCGCCTGGCGGCCGATCCTGTTCGAGGCGCGCCGGCTGGGCCGGCAACAGCAGTACTACCGCGCCCTGGGGCTCTGGCTGGGCTGCGTCGGCTTCCTGGCGATGAACCTGTTCGATTATAATTACGCGCATTTCAGTCTGGGGCCGCTGTTCATGATGAACATCGGCGTGCTGCTGGCGGTGGCCTACGATTTTGACGGCGAGCGGCACGTCGGCGGGCGCGATTGCGCTTTATCGCATGCGGCCGGTTGACTAGGCTGGTGACAGCGGACTCCTCCATTGGAAGGTGCTGAGATGACAACTCCTCCCGACCCCAAGGCGCTCAAGGCACTGGAGAACGAGGCGCGGCGGTGTGAAGCGACCGACGATTACCTGGGCGCGCTGGATGCCTACGAGGAGATCCAGCAGAAGGGTTGGGCGACCGCGATCCACATCGTCGCCATGGGGGAGTGCTACCTGAAGAACCGCCAGCGCCAGAATGCGATGGATCTGTGGCTGAAGGCGCTGGAGGAAATGACGGATGAGGCGCCGGTGCGCCAGGCGCTGGACCGTTACTTTCCGGACTGGGAAAGGAAAGCGGCGCTGCTGCGGAAGAAGCCGGCGCGGCCGGCGCCGCCGCGGCCGGCCGAGCGCGACCTGCCCCCGCCTCCCCCGCCGCCTCCGGCGTTCGGCGGCGACGCCGACACGCCACTGTCGGTCGAGACGACGCGGGTGCGCCAACCCGAGCGGGCGCCGTTGCGCGCGACGCCGCCGCCCGAGGCCGAGCTCCCGGCCGAGCAGACTCACTCGCTGCGTCCGGGC
Organism: candidate division BRC1 bacterium ADurb.BinA292; assembly: GCA_002068205.1. GTDB lineage: Bacteria > Sumerlaeota > Sumerlaeia > MVZB01 > MVZB01 > MVZB01. The sequence continues at coordinate 7,405 of MVZB01000101.1, read as the reverse complement.
CGCGGCGGGACGCTGAGCCCGACGCCCGCGCCCGCGCCGGCCGCGCAGGCCGGCCCGGTACAGCATGCGACCGCCGCCGTCAATCCGGAATACAACGTGAACTGGGATTTCGTCCTGCAGGACGCGGCCGAGGAAATGGGCGTGAAAATCTGAGCGATCGCCCGGGGCCACGCCACTCCGGAGATCCCGGTTCCCGTTTTTTTGAAACTGGCCTTACCGCGCCTTGAGGCAGCGGAGGAAGCCGTCGGCGGTGGTGACGAGGATTTCCCCTTGGCCGTCGCCGTCGGCATCGGCAACGATCGGCGGGCCGACCGGGGCGCCCAGATCGACCTTCCACAGGACCGGCTGCGCTTCGCCGTCGCCGCCGCGCACGGCATACAACGCGCCATCCTCGGCGCCGAAGAGAAACTCAAAGCGGCCATCCCCGTCGACGTCGGCTGAACAGATTTCCGTGGTCGGCGAATTGACCGGGACGCTCCACTGCAGATGGCCGTCCTCCGCTGCGTAGCAGCGGAATTCGCCCATGCGCAGGCCGAAGCCGATTTCCATCCTGCCGTCGCCGTCGACGTCGGCCACGCCCTGGAATTCCACGTCGGCTACCTTGCCATAGAGCCCCTGGTCCCCCAGGTCATTGACCCACATCGGCTCATTGGGCAGCCGCATGACGCAGATGCCGCCCACGGCGCGCTGGCCGTAGACTTCAACGAACCCGTCGCCGTCGAGGTCCTCGACGAACGGCACGTTATAGAGCGAGCCGGCCTGCCGCCAGAAGCTCTTGGTGTAGCGTGGGTCGTAGATGAGTTTCCCGCTGTCGCCCGAGCAGACGGCCAGGATGTCGGGCGCCATGCTGACGATATCATCGATCCCGTCGCCGTTGACGTCGTAGACGATGGGATGGTTGGCGTAGTCGAAGGGGCGCTCGTTGATGACGTTGCAGGCATGCCAGAGGAGACCGCCGGTCCGGCCATCCCAGACGCAGCGGCGGACGATCTCGCCGTTGAGGGTGAAGACACGCTGATCGACTTCCGGGTTGATCAGGCTGGCGGCAAAGTTGAGGAAGACGTCCAGGTAGCCGTCGCCGTTGAACTCGCCGAAGGTGACCTGCTGGAAGATCTCGATGTCGCTCGGAATGACGTTGCTCCAGACGGTCTCGCCATCGGCGCGGGTCAGCACCAGGCGCGCGCCCTCGGGATGCGGCTCCAGATCGAGGCGATCGTTCCTGCCGTCCTGATCGTAGTCAAAGATCAGCAGGTTGCGTCCGCGTTCGGTGCGCAGCAGCGCGGCGGTCGTCGCCGATTGAGCCGGCGCGTGGAGGATCAGCCGCTCCGTGTCGTAGATCCGTTCGTTGGCGGTCAGGATCAACGGCCGGCGCGTGCTGGGGGCGGCGTGGTCGGGCAGCCGCGGCACGATGATCTCGGGCGTGCCGTCGCCCTCCAGGTCGGCGACCTGAAGATACCAGTTCGACGCGGAGACCGATTCGGGAATCTGAAGCGCGGTGAGGCGTTGCCCCGCTGCGTCGAGGATTTCCACTGCGCCCGCGCCGGGGTCCACCACGCGCACACTGCCGGCGGGCGGCGGCGTGGCCTGGACCGGTTCGGGGCGCGCCGGTTGCTCGGGCAGTTGCGCGAACGCCTTCAGCCCGGCTTCCTCGAACGAATCGCTTTGCAGCGGAATATCCTGCTTGATTTCGCCGGTGACGATGTCGCGGACATAACCGTGCCAGCGTTTATCGCCCGATTCATTGTACTTGAGGTAAACGACGTCGACCCGGCCATCGCCGTCGACATCGCCGATGCGCTCCAGTTCGGACTTCAGCTTGATCCCCTCGGCCGGATCGGTGAGGCGGAAGCCGACCTTGCCGGTGACCTTCCACATCAGCGAACCGGAGGTAGCGTTGATGTCGACCATCTCGACATTCATCATCGAATTGTCGCTCAGGATGAGCAGTTTGAAGACCGGATCGTTCTCGAATTTGATCGGCAGCATTTTGCCGTAGCTGCGGTAGTCGCCCCATGTGAAATCGCGGAGGATCCGGCCCGTGGCCAGATCAAAGATCCGCAGCCGGCTGTGCTCGAGGAGAATGAAGTCGAAATCGCCGTCCGAATCGAAATCATAGATGTCGTGCGTGGGGTAGATCACGTGCTCGACGGTGCTGCGCCAGACCGGTTCGGCGGCCGCGGTCAACCCATTGGAAAAGTCGAAGAAGGTCAGATCGGCGCCAAAGCCGAAAGGACCCAGCGAGAACGCCTGCAGGCCCTTGCTGCCGGGAAGGAATTTGCCGATCGTCAGCACCATCTCTTGCGACGCGACGTAGGGCTTGGTTTCGAACTTCCACAGCTCGCGCCCGGTGGCGGGGTCGAGCGCCGCATACGTGGGCCGGGAATGGACATGGCGGTAGTAGACCAGCATTTCATCGCGGCCGTCGCCATCGAGATCGTAAAAGCCGCGCAGTTCGGGCGCGCCCAGGTAGTCGCTGTGCCAGAGCGGCTGGCCTTCGCCCGACCAGGCGGAGAGCCGGCCGCGGGCGGCGACAAGCAGATCGGGTCCGTCGCGGCCATCAAGGTCGGCCAGCGAGAGGCCGGTCGGGCTCCCCCCGAGCGGATAATTCCAAGCCTCGGCGGGCGCCTCGGTCATGCCGAGCTTCAGCGGCGAGCGGGCGGTCCAGCGCGGATCGCGGTGGCGCATCGGCCATTCGCCCGGTTTGACGCGATCGATCTTGAGCGCCTCGGCGCTCGAACGCGGCTCGTCGATGTGGCGCAGCGGGAAGCTGCCGATTGAATCGCCCAGGCTGACGACGTCGGCGTTGAAGACGCGGCGCGTATCGTACTGGTATGCGAGGACGTCGTAATAGGTGTCGTAGTTGCCGTCGGTCCAGTCCATGAACCGCAGGCGGCTGGTGCCGTCCTGGATGTCGGTGAACTGCCAGATCTGCTCGAACTGATCGGCCTGATTGAAGCCCAGGCCGATCCAGCCGCCGCCGCCGGGCAGGGCCACGAGCAGGTCGCGCGCCGCGCCGTCGTCGTTCAGGTCGAGGATATAGAAGCGTTCATTGGATTCGCCCGGCTGATAGGCGTCCTGCGTCGGCTTGCGCATCAGTTGGCAGCCGGGATGCGACCAGAGCGAGGTCAGCCGGCCGTCGGCCAGGCTGCTGACTTCAACGGGCGGGAACTCCGGGTCGTCGCTCTGGCGCGGCGCGGTGTAGATTTCCGCGGCGCCGTCCTCGTTCAGATCGGTCAGGCCCAGCAGTGCGGTTTCGGGCAACCGCGCCAGCGTGCGCATCGTCGCGGCGTCGATCAGCCACAGGTCGGCGTCGGATTCCGCCACAATTTCCGTCGCGCCCGCCGCATCCAGATTGCAGACGGTCAGGATGCGGGTCAGGCGGACCGCGTCCAGTTCGGCGTTGCGTTCGTGCCAGAGGGGGTAGCCCCCTTCCTCGCGCAGATAGAGTTTGCCCTGGTCGAGCGTGAGGAGATCGCGGAAGCCATCGCCATCGATGTCGACCATGAGGGTGTCGATGGCGGGATTGTCCAGGCGGTAGCGCCAGAGCTCCGGGCGGGAGGGGGCCGGCGTGCCGGGCGGATTAGCCTCGACGGCCCCAAGGGGCGAGCTCATGAGGATGCCGAATGCCGCCAGCCAAAGGCGGGATGCCCGGAAAATCCGCGTAATGTCCACGATGGCGCCTCCGTGGGGGTTCGAATCGCGCCGTCCCCGCTGGGCGGGGAACGTGTCGTCTGAGAATTGATGCGCCAGCCTGTCACCGGGGGCGTGGAATGTCAAGCTGAGTTACCCACAAGGAAATTGCCGGTTATATGGATTGGAATTGTCGGTTACATGGGAGAGGGCGTTCGAGAGACGAGGCCGAGGGACGAGGGACGAAGACGAGGGACGAGCGACGTGATTTTTGGAGGATCGGGCTGCGACGGGTGGGGGAGCGTGGACAAATCCCCCCTTGCGCATTGGGGGCGTTCATATTGTGATAACGGAAGGAGTCCCGGGCCGGCGCCGGCGGGAGCGGGCCGGGCGCGCCCGCCGGGACCGATCCAACCTCACCCCCATCCCCCTCCAAATGGGAAAGGCAATCGATGGCCGACGGTCGGGAACAAAGCCTCCCCGCGGCATGTCCAAGCAAGCAGCCGGAAGAAGCGGGGGCCGGCGGCGCGGCGGCCGGGACCGACGAGGATCAGATCCGGCGTTGGGTCCAGGCGGCGCAGGCCGGCGACCGGCCGTCGATGGAGCGGTTGATTGAGCATTTTCAGGACCGGGTGTGGCGCCGGGCGCGCTATCGGATCGGCGACTATGACGAAGCGTGGGAGGTGACACAGGACGTATTTGTCCTCTGTTTCCGGAAGATTGATCAGTATCGGGGCGAGGCGCAGTTCTGGACGTGGCTGGCGCGGATCGTCGACAACCAGGTCAAGAACCGCCAGGGCTGGTGGCGGCGGCGGCGGCGCGACCAGACCTACTCGCTGCACGACCTGAGCGGCGGCCACGCCGAGGAGGAACAGGCGTTTGATCCGCCCGACACGGCCCCCTCGCCGCGCCAGATCGCGGCCGGCCGCGAGGAAGTCAGCGCCCTGGAGACGGCGATGGGCCGGCTCTCGCCCGAGCACAACGAGGTGCTGATGCTGCGCTTCGCCGACGGCCAGAGTTACGAAGAGATCGCCGAGACGTTGCAGATTTCGCTCGGCACGGTCAAATCGCGGATCAACCGCGCGCGGCGTGAGCTGCGCGCCCGGCTTGATGAACTGATGTGATGAACGCCCCAGAGGAACGTTACCGACCGTGAACGAAGAGTTCGACAGATACCTGGAGGCGGAGTGGGCCGGCGAGCTGGATGCGGCGGGCCGGGCGCGGCTCGACGCGCTCTGCGCGGCCGATCCGGCGCTGGCCGAACGCCGCCGGCGCGAGTCGGAGCTGACCGCCCTGCTGGCCCGGCAGGGGCCGAATCATGCCCCCGGCGGGCTGGCCCGCGCCGTGTTCGCCCGCATCGATGCCGAGGCGGCGGCCGGCTCGCGCGCGGCGGCCGGCGGCTGGCGCGGCTGGCTGCGCGGTCTGGCGAGCCCGTGGTGGCGCGCGCCGCAACTGCGCTGGGGCATGGCGTTTGCCCTTGTCATGGTGGCCGTGGTGGAGGTTGCCGTGATTCTGCGCGGCGGCCGCGGCGAGGCGCCGATGGTCGCAATGCGTTCGCCCGAGACGGATGCGGGCGCCGACACGGCGGCCGCGCCCGGGATCAGCGCGGCCCGCCAGCAGGAGCTGATGGAACTGGCGAGCCAGGTGCGGGTCAACACGCTCCATGAGACGCCGGCGGGTCCGCCGGCCGCAATCCAGACGGAGCAGACCAGACCGGCGCTGGCGGAGCCGGTGGATACGACGGCGATCGCGGCGGCCCCGGCGAAGCCGGCGGACGAGCCGACCATCACGGCGGAGGAACCCGCGGCAACGCTCGCGGCGGCCGAGACGCGGCAAGCCGAGGCGCCGGAAGCGGATCGGGTGACCGTCGCGGCGGCCGAGTCAGCTTCCCCGGCCGAACCGGAGCCGGAATCGATTGAATCCATCCCCGCGGTCCCGGCGCCGGGGGAAGAGCCGGCCCCGGCGACCGAGCGCGCGGTCGCGCGGGCGGACGCCGCCCCCGGCGAGCCCGAGGCGGCGGAGTCGGCGACTCCTGAGACCGCCCTGGCCTTCGCGGCCGAGCGCAGTGAGGAACCGGCGCGAGCATCGGTGGCGCGAGCGGACCGCGCGGCCGACGCCCGCGATGCGGACGCGCCGGTCGCCGCCGAGGAGCCGCGGATGACGATCCGCATCCGGCTGGCCGAGGCGGCCCCCACGGAAACGGAACGCGCCGAACCGCGCGACGAGCGCTGGACGAATTTTCTGACGCAACTGCCGCGGGACGGGGCCGAGGCGCTCCGCCCCGAGCGGCGGCAGGGCTTCGCCCCGCGGCCGACGGCGCCGGCGTCGCGGCGCCCCACCGCGCGCCAGCAGGTCCGGCTCGACGACCTGGCGCTGGGCGTGGCCGAGGCCGGCGGCGAAATCGTCGCGCCGCCGCAGGCGGTGCGCGGCCGCGACGGCGTCTGGCGCGTGATGGCGCGGATGACGCCGCAGGAGATGGAGGATTTTCAGCAGTGGCTGCGCCGGCGCGGGATCGAGCGGAGCAGCGATGCACTGGAGAAAACGGCGCGCGGCGGCCGTTCAGTCTACGAGATCGTGGAAGACGGCGCGCCCGTCCGCGCGGTGGCGGCCGACGAGCTGGACGACCGGCCGTCGACTCCGGCCGGGACCGAAGGGGAGCGGCGCGCCCGCTCGAACCGCCGGATGGTGCTCGTGCTCGTTGAGTCGTTGAAGGCCAATGGCGAATAAAGGACATAAGCGACACAAGGGACAGCAGGGTGGCCGGTCACGAGTTTGAGAGGGGCCTCCGGGTGGATCACGAAGCGCTGAATTCATGATGCCATTATCCATTGAGTCGGACCCCGATATCCGCTAAAGTAAACCCGACTTTGCGGAGGGGTTTGACATCGTGCCTTCCTTCATCAGCGGCCTGAATCTGTTCGACGGCGGCAAGCAGGTCCGGCGCTATCGCCTGATCTCGTGCGAGGTCGCCTATCGCGAGTGCTGCCTGGCGGTGGCCGTCTCGCCCAACGTCATCGACCTGCATTTCCTGACCCAGGGCCTGCACGATCTGCAGAGCAAATCGATGTGCGAACGCGTGCAGCAGGCGGTGGATGAAACGCCCGCCGGCCGCTACGAGGCGATCCTGCTGGGTTACGGGTTGTGCAACAACGGGCTGGTCGGCGTAACGGCCCGCCACACGCCGCTGGTCCTGCCGCGCGCCCACGACTGCATCACGCTGTTCCTGGGCTCGAAGGAGAAATACGCCGAACAATTCGCCCAGAACAGCGGCACGTATTACCTGACGACCGGCTGGGTGGAGCGCGATCACGAGAACCTGGAGAACACCCACCAACGCGAAGACAACATCATGCACAAGATGGGGCTGGACAAGTCGTACGAGGAGTATGCCGCGCTGTACGGCGAGGAAGCCGCCAAGATGATCTTTGCGACGATCGGCGGGATGCAGCACTACCGCGAAATCGGCTACATCGACATGGGGGTCGCGCCGCTGGCCGAGGAGCACGTGCAGACCAAGGCCAGCGCCGAGGCGCAGCGCCGCGGGTGGACGTTCAACCCCCGGCGCGGCCGGATGGATCTGTTCCTCGAGCTGACGCGCGGCGACTGGGACGAGTCGAAATTCCTGATCGTGCCGCCGGGCCACCGCATCGAGCAATCGTATGACGAGTCCATCGTGAAGGCCGCCCCCGCGGCGTAGAGGGGGGAGCCGGTCGCGATGGCGTTTGACCCCGCGGTGCTGCCGCCGATCAATGCGGCCCTGAACGCCACGGCGGGG
>MVZB01000100.1 GCA_002068205.1 candidate division BRC1 bacterium ADurb.BinA292 | reverse complement strand
GCCGTGGAATCGGGGCGGGTGCGGGTGATGGAACTGGCGCCGGGGCAGGAACCGGTCGAGAAGATCTACTATCGCGCGGCGGCGCTGATCGCCGAGTACGGGATCGGCCGCGTGGTGATCGACACGCTCGGCGACCTGACGCTGGGTCTGGGGCGGGCCGAGGAGGCGCGCGAGGCCGAACGCTGGTTCCTGCGCCGGCTGAAGGCGCTGGGGGTGACGACGCTGGCGACGCAGCAACTGGTCAAGGTGACCGGGCGCAACCCGCTGTCGGAGATCGGCGCGGCGGAACTGGCCGACACGATCATTTACCTGGGGCTGGTCGAGATCGAGAGCCGGCTGGAGAAGGTGATGTCGGTGCTGAAGCACCGGGGGGGCCCGGTCAGCGGCGACCTGCGCGCGATCGCGTGCGGCGCGGGGGGCTTGCAGGTCAGCGAGCGATTCGTGGGGCTGTCGGGGCTGCTCGACGGGACGGCGCGCGGGCAGCGCAAGACGCAGATCGAAGAGGTCTTCCAGCCGCTGTACTTCATCCGGGATTTTCTGAAGATGGCCTCGCGGCCGGACCTGGACCCCGCGCGCCGCGGCCAGATGCTGGAGCGTCTGGAGGGGGAAACCAGCCGGGTGATCGCATCGCTGGCGCAGTATTTTGATCTTCCCCTGGGCGAAACCGACACCCGCAAGGATTCAAAGGCATGAGCGCTCGGATCCTGATCATCGACGACGCCGACCACCTGCGCGAAGTGCTGAAGATGACGCTGGAGTTCAGCGACTACGAGGTGACGGTGGCGACCAATGGGCGCGAGGCGCTCGAGCTGGCCCAGACCAGCCGGTTCGATCTGATCTTCTGCGACATCGACATGCCGGTGCTCAACGGCTATGGGTTCGTCGAGGGATACCGCGCGGCGCACGGCGACCAGACGCCGATCATCATGCTGACGGCGGAGGATCAGGCATCGATCAACAAGGCGCTGGCGCTGGGGGCGAACGCCGCGCTGGTCAAGCCGTTTGAGCCGTTTCAGTTGCTGGACGTGGTCAAGGAGCATGTGAAGGAAGGCTAGGGCAGCGGAGATGCGGCCCCGGGGAGCAGAGGGGATGGCCGAATGGGGCGGGTGGCCCAGATTGGGAAGAATTAACTCTGTTTGTCTTATTTTTCTTGCATCCAACGGGCGGATGAAGGAAGATGCCCCTGTCAGTTGCGGGCGGTGCGCAACCGTAAATATTGCGGTGCGGGGCGGGCCGGGGACAGTAAGAACGACGGGGGGGAGCGGCCGGCCGGCGCCGCGCGGCTGACGATAGTTGATCCAACTCTCATTTTTGCAGCGTTCCATGGCCAACATCGTTCCAGTTTCGGACTTGGCGCGGGGCTTGCACAGCAAGCATGCCGGAGGTAGTGAGGATATGACGATCCAGAGCATTTCCACCCGGTCCGGCGAGAGCAGTTCCCCCGACCCGCGCGCGTTGCGGCTGACGATTCTACGCTACGTGCGCGACCATCCGCGCTCGTTCGCCTCGCTGCAGACGCTGATGGAAAACCTGCCCGAACTGGGCGACCCGCGCCGCGTGCAGTCGGCGCTGGATCACCTCGTCGCCTGCGGTCTGTTGCAGATCTACGGCCCGGAGGACGACGCCGTTTACGTCGCGCTGGACCTGGCGCTGATCGATCAGATTCTCAGCATCATGAACGAACAGTAGGCCATCGCGCCGCAAGCTCCACACCGCCGCTCGCGATCAAGTCAGGCGGTTCGCCCCCGGGGTGGACCGCCTGACTTGCTTTATGCGGCGGCGAGTTGGGGACAGGCGGGCGGCCGATCAACACGGCTCGTGCCACCCGAGCCAAAGCGGCGTCGCCAAGCGCTGCGCGCTTTCTGCCGCCGCACTCCACAAGGGCCTTCTGTTCGAAGGGGGGCTATGCGTCAGATCTGAAGGACAGACCGACTCGCGAACGGGGCCAGGATGCGCCGGGGACAGGCGGGCGGCCCGTTTTTCCGTGGCCGGCGGTTGCGCGCCCCGATAGGATATGAGCTGATTGCCGCGACGGAGGGGGCACGCGAGCGCCCCCGCGCCGCGGGAGCTTTCAGGATCGGCGCCATGCATCCCAAACCCCTGCGCATCGGCATCGTCTGCTACCCCACGTATGGGGGGAGCGGAGCGGTCGCCACCGAGCTCGGGCGGCTGCTCGCCCGGCGCGGTCATACGATTCACTTTCTCTCCTACGCCCGGCCGTTCCGGCTCGACGGCGACTTTCAGGAGAATATCTTCTATCACGAGATCAACGCGGAGAATTACCCGCTGTTCCAAGGCCAGCTCTACACGATTTCGGCGGCCGTCAAGATCGTCGAGATCGTGCGCAACATCGGTCTGGATCTGATCCATCTGCACTATGCGCTGCCGCACGCGATCAGCGCCTGGATGGCCCAGGAGATGCTCGGCGAGCAGCGCATTCCGATGTTGACGACGCTCCATGGGACCGACATCACGCTGGTCGGCTCCAAGCCGTCGTTCCATGCCGCCGTCCAGCTTGGGCTGGACAAGAGCGACATGCTGACGGGGGTGTCCAACTGGCTGCGGGCGAAGACGTGCGAGCTGTTCCGGATCTGCAACCGGATTCGCGTGGTTTACAATTTCATCGATCCGGAGCTGTTCCAGCCGGCGCGCAAGAAGTGCCCGCGGCGGCACTTCGCGGCCGATGACGAGCAGATCGTGATGCACATTTCCAACTTCCGGCCGGTCAAGCGCGTCGAGGAGGTGGTGCGGATTTTCGCGCGAATGCAGCGCGAAGTGAAGGCGCGGCTGCTGCTGATCGGCGACGGGCCGGATCGGGAGAAAGCCCTCGCCGCGGCCGAGGAACTGGGGATTCACGACCGCGTCGCGCTGCTGGGCAAACAGCCCGGCGTCGAGCATTTCCTGCCGCTGGCCGATCTGTTCCTGTTTCCGTCGACGGGGGAATCGTTCGGGCTGGCGGCGCTGGAGGCGATGGCCAGCGGGGTGCCGGTCGTCGGCTGCCGGGCGGGGGGACTGCCCGAGGTCGTGATCGACGGAGAATGCGGCTACCTGCGCGCATGCGACGATCTGGACGGGATGGCCGAGGCGGGGCTGCGGGTCCTGCGCGACGCGGAGCTGCGCCGCGCGATGGGGGAGGCCGGCCGCCGCCGCGCGATTGAGGAATTCGCCGCCGACAAGATAATTGCGCAGTACGAACAGGTTTACCGTGAAATGCTCGCGGGGGCGCCCGCGTGCCCGGTGGGGTAGCCGGCGGGGGGAACGCCGGGAGAAGAGCGCCTGCGCGAGCGGGTGGCCGATGGCCGCGTGCCCGGTTAACCGGTGCGGGGCAGCAGACGGCCTTCGCCGCGGCGGGCGCGGAAGCCCCAGACTTCGCGGCCGGCTTCGCGCGCCTTGCGTTCGAAATTGCTGATGACCTCGCCGCGGGCGGGGTCGGGCAGGGGCAGCCGGCCGACGTCGAGCAGGTCCCAGCCGCCGCGGCGGCGGAAGAGCGTGACGGTCAGATTGAAGTAGAAGTCGGCGTCGGTCTTGAACCAGACCTCGCCCGCGGGCGCGAGCAGTTGCTCGATCAGCGGCGGGAAGTCCTGATTGTAGACGCGGCGGCGGCGATGGCGGCGCTTGGGCCAGGGGTCGCTGAAGTAGCAGTAGAAGCGGTCGAGCGAGCCGGGGGGGACGCGGCGGAGCAGGTCAAGCGCCTCGCCGCGCCAGGTGCGGACGTTGTCGAGCTTCGCGCGGGCGATGCGCCTGGCCATCTTGTAATAATAGAGGGGCTCGCGCTCGACGCCGATGAACGTCCAGTCGGGCAGGCGGGCGGCCTCGCACGCGAGAAAGAAGCCGTTGCCGGTGCCGATTTCGATTGCGCGAGGGGCCGGCCGGCCGAAGAGGACGTCCCAATCGAGCAGCTGGCCTTCGGGGGGCAGCGTGATCTCGCGGCGATGGACTTCGGGGGCGATGTCGGGTTTGAGTAGGTCAGGCATGGGTTAACAACGTCGCAACTCGTGGTTGCGGCAGCGGAATTTATAGAGATTCATCCCTCGTTGAAAACCGCCGATTCCGAGGCGGGGGCGGACTGGGCGGACTGCTCATCGGGCGGATTCTCGGGTGGGGCGGCGGGTTGCATCGGCTGAGGAGGCGCGGGCGCGGATTCGACCGAGGGGGGCAGCGCGCCCGTCGCGCCGGAAGTCGCCGCGACGCTCCCGCGCAGCGCGAGCTGGCCCTGACGGACGTAATCGAGCGCCTGGGTCAGCAGCCGCGCGCTTTCCTGCGGCGCATGGAACCCCATTGAATTTTCCGCTTCGCAGAAGTCGATCAGAAACTGGCTCTTGCGCTGGAAACCCTGGGCGGCGCGCAGTTGCTCATCGCCCACGCCGGCCTGGCGCGCGGCCTTGATCTCGGCGATCAGCTCCACGAGGCCATCGAGCGCCAGGTCGCGCATTTCGAAGAACCGCGACTGGATCAGCTCGGCGCGTTCCTTCATTTCGGCCTCGGGGAAGTTGTGACAGGTCTGGCAGGCGTTGTTGATGTTGAGCAGCGGGCTGCGGACGTGATGGTCGCTGACCTTGAGCGCGCCCTCGCGCACGTAGGGCATGTGGCAATCGGCGCACGCGACGCCGGAGCGGGCATGGATCCCCTGGTTATACATCTCGAACTCGGGGTGCTGCGCCTTCAGCACCTGGGCGCCGGTCTCGGCGTGGGTCCAGTCGGCGAAGCCGGTCTCCTCGTAATAGGCCAGGATCTGATCGCCGCGCAGGCCGTTGGTCCAGGGATAGGTCAGCCGCTTGCCCTCGCCCTTGAAGTAGTATTCGACATGGCACTGGCCGCAGACGAAGGTGCGCATTTCCTGGCGCGTGGCCATCGTGTTGGGGTCATAGTTGTCGATCCCCTCGACCTCGCGCTTGAAGGCGGCGATGCCTTCGAGGAAGCCGGGGCGGGTGACGCGCAGGGCCATCGTTTCGGGATCATGACAGTCGATGCAGGCGACCGGATGCAGGCCGTGGGGATCATCGAGAGTCTCGGTCATGATGGTTTCCATCTGCTTGCGCGCCTCGAAGTAGGGCAGCGGGTTGAGTTTTTCAAAGCCGGCGATCAGATCGCCGTCGCCCGCGATCTTGTAGGGGACGTAGGTGGAGGCATGGCAGTGCAGGCAGGTGCCGGCCTGCTCTTTCTGATGCCGCTGGGTGTAGGTCTGGTCCTCGAGCATGTAGGCATGGCCGCGTTCCTCGCGGAAGTCGATGGCGAAGGCATAGCCGGCCCACATCGTGGCGAGGCGGGGGTCCTCCTCCAGCTTGGACTGGGCGACCTGGGTGCGCGGGTCGGCGTCGGTGGGCCTGCGGACCATGGCCTCGCTGCCGCCGAAGCGGGTGCGCTGCATGTCGACGGTTTTGAGATACATGTCGTACTGAAGTGGGAAGTTTTTGCCCCAGACGGCCGGATCGACGGTCATGTCGTCCAGCTCGACGACGCGGAAGAAGGGGTTGCGGGCCTCCTGTTTGCGCTCCTGGATGTTCATCAGCAGGGCCGTGATGGCGAGCGTGACGATGCCGGAGAAGATGGCAATGGCCAGGACAAGGGCGATGAAACGCCCGCCGGTGACGCGCCGTTCCAGCGCGCCGGGTTGGTCGGAGGGGTGGGGTTGGGTCATGATGGTCTCTCCGGCGGAGATGGCGGTGGTTCAGTCCCCGTGGCCGACTTCGCGGTGACAGCGGATGCAGTCAACGCGCTCGCCGCGGGTATGGGTATCGATCATCGCCACGATATCGCCGTGGCAATCGCGGCAGGTCTGTTGGGTAATCTTCCGGTTGCGCTCGGTGATCTGGATCGGCTCATGGAACTGGCCGGTGGTGAAGGCGACCGAGTGATGCCAGCCATTGAGCGCCTTGGTCGTCCACTTGCCAAGGAGATTGTGCGGGGTGTGGCAATCGTTGCAGACGGCGACGGCATGGTGCGAGCCGCGCTGCCAGGCTTCGAACTGACCGCGCATGACGTGGCAGTTGACGCAGGCGGTCGGGTCGTTGGTCATGTAGGAGGCCCCGCGGGCGTAGACGAACGTGTAGAAGCCGACGCCGGCGGCGGACCCGGCGGCAAGGCCCAGCGCGACGGCGGCGATCAGGGCGGTTCGCGTGGTCAACCAGTGGGCCATCGCAGGGATGCTCCATGGCAAGTTGGATGATCCTAGCAATCCCGGGCGGCAAGTCCAAAGAAATCGGGGCAGGTCGGCGGCATGACCTCGGGCGCCCGAGGGGCCAGGCCCGGGGCGCGGAGGGGAGTGTCCGAGGATGGGGCGCTTTGAAGCTGAGGATGGGAGAAATGGGGGGCGCCGACCGGTGATTGCCGGCTCAGACCCACGCGGCGCGCGATCGGCCTACCGGTCGTTCAGGATCTTCGTCCCCTTGGCGGAGATGCGTTCACAGACGGATTGGACGCTTTCCTCGCCCGCCCAGATAAGCTCCAGTTCCATGTTGATCATGGCGTAAAGTTCGTTCTGGGCCGGTGTCTGGGGACGGCTGCGGCAATGGTCGAGGGCCGCGATGAAGTACTCCTGATGCGCGGGGGGGCGCTGGTCCAGGTAAGCCGGGCTGGCAGCGAGTTCCCGCAAGGCGGGGGTCATGATGTTGCGGTCGATGAAGATGCGCGAACCCTCCGCGCCGGAGAGAAATTCAAGGAGCTTCCATGCTTCCTCGGGATGCCTGGCCCTGGTTGGGATCGAGAAGCAGGACCCAAAGTTGGCGATGGCGCGGCCGTTGGGCCCGATGGGCAGCATGGCGACATCCCATTTGAAGTCCGCCCGCTTGGTGTATTCGGGGACGGCCCAGTGGCCGTTCCAGCCGATGGCCGCCTGCCCGTTCTGGAACGGATCGATCTGCGCGGTCTGCATGGTTTCGCTGGCGACGACGCCCTCCTTCAAGCGAGCGTCCGCGATCCATTGGATCGCCTTGATCGTGAGGGGATCGTCGAAGGTGCAGCGGGTCGGCTTGGCGGGATCGTCAACCAGGTCGCCGCCGAAGGACCAGATCACACTCTCCCAAGGCAAATGAGCGGTGCCATAGACGTCGATGTCGCCATCGCCGTCGGTGTCGCGCGTCAGCCTGCGGGCGATTTCGAGGTAATCCTCCCAGGTCCAATCGGGTCCCGGCACGGGCACCCCCGCCGCCTTGAACTGGTCAAGGTTCAGGAAGGGAATCATGATGGCCGTATCGGAGGGGGGGCCGTAGAGCCGGCCATCGATCGTCAGCCATTGCAGGGGGGTCGGGTGGTAGGCCTCCAGGTTGATCACGTCGCTCTGGGCGATGAGATCGGTCAGATCGAGCAGGGCGCCCTTCTCGACAAAGCCGGGATAGTAACCCGATTCCATCAGGACGAGGTCGGGTGGGTGGCCCGAGGCGGTGAGGGTGAAGAATTTGGACCAGTAGCCTTCATAGGGGACGTTGAGCACCTTGACCTGGATCTCGGGGAACTTCGTCGAAATGGCGGCGAACATGTCGCCCCAGATTTCCTGCTCGATCGGCGAGCCCATGCGCAGGTAGATGATGACGGGGTCGTCCCCCGCCTGGCGGCAGCCCCCCGCCGCGGCCAGACTCAGCGCCGTCAGCAGAAGCGAGCGCCAGGCGCGGGCGCGAAGGCCGCGGCGGAAGGGGGGTTGGGGTGAGGCCGGCATGGTGCGAATCGCTTTGCGAAGCGCCGGTCAGAGCTCGTCGACCGGACGAGGTTGGCCCGCTTCTTCGAGGTAGGCGAGGATATTGGCCAACGGGGTGATGGCGTCGGGCGCCTTGGCACAGGCGAGCAGAAAGCCGCCGCCGCGGCCCAGTTCGCGTTTCATGCGGCGGATCTCGCGGCGGATCTCGTCGGGCGTGCCGAAGGGCATCATCCGCTGAGCGCCGAGGCCGCCCCAGAAGCGGATATCCCGGCCATAGCGCCGTTTCAGGTCATACAGATCCATGCACTCGGGCTGACAGCTTTCCATGCAATCGAGGCCGACCTCGATCAGATCGGGGATGACTTCGGTGTTGTCGCCGCACATGTGCATGGTGGCAAACAGACCGTAGTGATGGACGCGTTCGTAGATCCGCTTCCAGCGCGGCTTGAAGAGCCGCCGCCACCGATCCGCGCCCATGATCATGCCGCGCTGGCAGGCGTGGTCGTCGGTGAAGCAGATCGAATCGAGCGGGGCCTGGGCCATCAGGTCCACGCTCTGTAACAGGTACTCGGTGATGTGGTCGAGGAGCTGCTCGGCGAATTTTTCGTTCAGGGCCAGATCGACGAGGAAATTTTCGAAGCCGCGCAAGGTCCAGGCGCGTTCGAACAAGCCGAAGACGGTCCAGCAGATCCGGAAGCGGTTGGCCGATTGCGCGATCTCCCGCGGCCAGCGCGGCTTGACGTACTGTTCGAAGTAGGGTTGGAGGCCGGGCAAACGATAATCGCCCATCTCCGGCTCGTGAAGCGGCCAATCCTCCAGATGGCTGATATTCCCCATGCGCCACGAGCAGCCGAGGATGTCCTTCTGCGTTCCGTCGGGTTGCGGCGTCATGCCGGCCAGGGTGAGCGACCCGTCAAAACCGGTCAGCGCTCCCAGATAGGACACGCTGTGCTGCTCGCGCCAGTGCTCGTCGCCAAACCAGGCGGAAAGCGCCTGGTCGTGCTCATAGAGCATCAGATCATCGTAGGGGACAAATTCCGTTTCCTGAAACTGGAAGGCCAGTTTCACGACATCGCGGGGCTGCAACGTCGCCTCAATGGTTTTCATGCTCCGAACCCTCTTGAAATTGCTGAAGCTTGAGCGAGTATTTGTCGCGCAGGGATTCGGGGACGTTGTTGGCAAGGCGGTATTCCAGATTGCCCCGGTCAAATCCGGGATGGTTGAGCGCCCACTCATACAGGTCCCTGCGGCCCAGGTCGGGGAGCTCGACCGGCTGGTTGATGACGCGGCGCGTGAGGTAAGCCGCGAATTCCTCCTGGGGGACGGCCGCGGCAAACAGATCGGAATCCAGGACGGCGCCGAGGGTCCCATAGCGGGTGTTGTAGCCATACTGCAAATCGGCGCGCGCCAGCTTTGCCAGGAGCTCCTGATACCAACTCTGGCCGATCTGGTCGCCCAGGCGCAGGTCGGTAAAGAGGGTTTTGAGGAATTCCTCGTCGGACATGATCTCGCTGGAGAGATTGATCGAGTCGCGCAGGATATCCGCATTGGTGAGGGTATCGTAGAGCCGCGCCTGGTTATTGGCTTCTTGCTCGGTCGGATTGCGCCGGCACCAGACGCGCCGCGCGTTCTTGAGCGTGTGCATGCGGAAATTGAAATCGCGCAGCATTTCGTAGTTGCCGTTGGGCGTTCCGTCGCTTTGGAAGAGCGCGGAGTCGGTGTTGTCGGGGGTCTGGCTGTAGACCTCCCAGAACAGGTTGATGACCGAGCCCCAACCGGCGCAGGCCTTGAGCGCTTCGCGATTCCTGGCCCCCTTCTGGGGCGTGTAGCCGCCCGGGATGCCGAACTCACTGATGAAGACGGGCGGCCCGTAGGGCCACGCGCCCGTCAGGCTCTTCTCCGCGTATTTGAGGATGCAATCCATGTGATCGTAGACGCGCTGCGGGAGATCGCTGGTGTGATTGGTCGAGTTGTATGCGGAATTGGAGACGAGGTCCATCCGGATGTAGGGCAGCACGCCATTGACGACGCGCATAAGGGTGGGGTCCTCGATGACGGGCTGAATCGTAATGACTTCGACATAGTGATAGACTTCGACGCCCTCGATCTCCGGCAGGGAATTGCGGCCGTCCTCGACCGCCTTCTGGCGGTTATTGAGCCAGCGCCGGAGATACTCCAGCCGCTCCTGCGACGGCTGCACCTTGGGATCGGCAACCTGATCAAGCCCGCTCATCAGGACATGGTCCGTTTCCCAATTGCCGAGCAGAAAGACCTTGCCGGTCCCCTGGTAGGTCTCCATCAGGTATCGCGTGAAGTCATAGAGCTGCTGATATTCTTCATCGAAGGTGGCCTGCTCCCAATCCCAGGAAAAGGTAATGTCATTGGTCGGCCAGGCCCAGATGACGAAGAATTTAAACGGCAAGTCGAAGAATTCCTGATAGGTCGGGGTGTTCTGGACGAGCCGGACCATGGAATTCTTCTTTTCGCGGGGCAGTTCGGGCATATCGGGGTAAACGTCGCGGTAGCCCTTGCCGCCCACGTCGGGACCGACCATCGTCTTGAAGGCGTCGCAGCCGATATCGAGCATCTGGCGGGCCTGTTCGATGAGGCCCGGTTCGTCGGTCAGCTTCTTGTGCCATTTGAAGCCCTGAGCCGCCCCGCGGATCGGGAAATAGGCGAACTCCCCGGAGTCGGCGGAATCGGCTGCAAAGCCGGCCAGCGGCAGGAATGCAGCCACGGCCAACAGGAACAGAGCGTTGCAGATACCCCGCAATGTCATTGGAAATATCCTCCTGGTTTCAAGCAACGTTTTCCCGGAAAGACAACGTTTCACCGCACGGGAGCGCGCCGGCCCGGCTACTCGTCGCGCAGAAAGGCGTCGAACAGGGCCATGGCCTGCTCGGCGCTCAGTCCGGCATCGATCACCAGCCGCGCGCGGGTTGTCGCCTCCTCCCCCGCCTGGAAATCCCGCCCGAAGAGCGAAAGATAAACCGAGCGGTGGTAATCTTCGTTCTCCGGCATCGAGATGGCAAAACAGTCCTCGGGCCGGCCCATGAGAAGCGCCGCCAGACCCGTGTCGGGGTCGCGGCGCATCGCCAGGGGAGCGGCCAGTCGCGGCATGATGACCCACGGCAGCGGGTGAGGCTCGAGCGTCCAGCGTCCGTCGCCGAACTCGTCTTTCACGGCCGTCGCCGTCAGGCCGGCGGATGTCGACGACTTGCCGCTCGTGTAGATC